>CAZVUN010000014.1:0-17998 GCA_964629975.1 uncultured Acidiferrobacteraceae bacterium
GCCTCGGCCTCGGCGCTCCACGGCAACGTGCCGATCGGCAGGCGCAGACCCATGGGCGAACTGCCGGGCACGAGATACAGCGCGCCGCGCGCCAGCGGCCAGCGCGCCGAGTGCCAGCGTGCGCGCCCCGCATTCCACGCCAGCGGCAACGCGTACCCGACCGGCTGATCGAGCCCGCGCGCGAGCGCCACACTCAGGTCGTCGCGCACCTGCGGCGCCGACGGGATCGAGATGGGGCTGAGATTCGGCGGTTCGCGCGCCTCGCGCCACAGATAGTAGAGCCAGTCTTCGTAGCCGGGCAGCAGGCACCCGCTGTCGACACCGAGGCGTGCGGCGAGCCGCACGCCGAAGCGCTGCGCGTGCCCGGCGCCGAAACCGTAGTCGCGCGTCTCCTCCGCGACCAGCGCGGCGTCGCGCCACAGCGGCGCACCGTCCGCGCGCCAGTAACAACCGAGCGCCCAGCGCGGCAGCGGTTCGCCCGGATACCACTTGCCCTGCCCGAAATGCAGCAAGGCGCCGGGCGCGAAGGCATTCTTCAGGCGCTGCAGCAGCGCGCCCGCGCGTACCCGCTTGTCCTGCCCCAGCGCCTCGGTGTTCCACTGCGCGCCGTCCATGTCGTCGATCGACACGAAGGTCGGCTCACCGCCCATGGTGAAACGCACGTCGTGGGCCGCGAGCTCGGCATCGAGCGCCCGGCCGAGCGCGCGGATCTCGGCCCACTGCGCGTCGCTGTACGGCTTGGTGACGCGCGGGTCTTCCAGCACGCGTCGCACCTCGTTGCGGTAGGTAAACGTGACCTCGCACCTCTCGGTGCTGCCGGTGATGGGCGCGGCGCTCACCGCATCCGGCGTGCAGGCGAGCGGGATGTGGCCCTCGCCGGCGAACAGTCCCGAGGTCGGATCGAGCCCGACCCAGCCGGCGCCCGGCAGGTACACCTCGGCCCAGGCGTGCAGATCGGTGAAGTCGTGCTCCGGCCCGGACGGCCCGTCGAGCGACTTCTCATCGGCCGTGAGTTGCACCAGGTAGCCGGAGACGAAGCGCGCGGCCAGCCCCAGATGCCGCAGGACCTGCACCAGCAGCCAGCCGCTGTCGCGGCACGAGCCGAGCCGCTTCTCGAAGGTCTGCTCGCAGGTCTGGATGCCCGGGTCGAGGCGCACGGTGTAACCGATGTCGCGGTGCAGGCGCTGGTTGAGGCCGACCAGAAAGTCGATGATCGGCGTGCGGGTGCGCGCCACCTGGCGCAGCCACGCCGCGAGGCGCGGGCCGTGCTCGCGTAGCTCGAAGTACGGCGTCAGCTCCTGCTTGAGCAGCGCATCGTAGGTGAATGGATAGTGCTCGGCGTACTTTTCCACGAAGAAATCGAACGGGTTGATCACCGTCATCTCGGCGGTGATGTGCACGGTCACCTCGAACTCGGTCGCGCGCTCGGGCAGCACCACGCGCGCGAGGTGATTGCCGAACGGGTCCTGCTGCCAGTAGACCCGGTGGTTCGCGGGACGGATCTCGAGCCGGTAGTCATGGATCGGGGTGCGCGTGTGTGGCGCCGGGCGCAGCCGGATCAGGTGCGGGGCATGCAACACCGGCCGGTCGTACCGGTAGGCAGTGACGTGCTCGATGCCGACGTAGATGGCCACGACCGTTCCTGCGTCATCCCGCCGGCAGAATAGCCTGCGCCGGCGGCGGTCGCACTAGGCGGTCTGCAGCGATGCTTGCGCCTGGTTCGCGACCGGCACCGCGCTGCCCTGCTCGAGCCGGAACCAGGTGCTGCCGATCTGCGCGTGCACCTCGTTGAAACCGGCCTGCAGCTCGTCGATGAAGGCGTGCAGGTCATCGAGGCTCATCTCCTGCGTCCGGGTCTCGTTGAGGCGGCGTTGCAGGCGACCGATCGCGCGCAGCGGCGCCCGGCTGCGCGGCAGCGTGCTCAGCGCCACCTGGACCTCGGCGATGGTGAAGGCGACCGAACGCGGAAACAGCGGGTCCTTGAGCAGGTAGCGGATCACGGCATCGCCCTCGACGCGGTTGCGCACGTGCTGGCGGTACATCTGGAAGGCGCTCAGGCTCTTCAGCACGTTCACCCACAGGATGTTGTCGTAGGCGCTCGGCTGATCCCGGCGCGGCATGAGCATGAACACCGCGCTGTCGACGATGCGCGTGGTCATGTCGGCACGCTCCAGGTTGCGCCCGGCGCGCACGAAATCATAGGCCGCATCGTGGCTCATGGTGCCGGCCAGCAGCCCCGTGATCTGCTGGCAGCGCAGGATGATGTTCTTGAGAAAGTGGAAACGGCCCTTGCGCGTGATGCCCTGCTGCACGTTGTCCTTGGCGTACAGGTACAGCTCATTGGTGTGCTCCCAGGCCTCGGTCGGCAGCAGGTCACGCGTGGTGCGCACGTTCTCGCGCGCCATGGAAAGCGCGCTCATGACCGAGCTGGCACCGTCGGTGTCGGCGAGCAGGAACTTGATGGTGTTGCGCTCGTCGTAGTTCCTGTAGTGCGCCGCGAACGCGCTGTTCGTGCCCATGATGTCGATGAGCTGCTTCCAGCCGGGCTCCGCCCCCTTGGGCAGGTCCATGACCTGCGTGGTGTAGGCATTGACCAGGCGCGCGGTGCTCTCGGCACGTTCGATGTAGCGCCCCATCCAGTACACCCGCTCCGCCACACGTGACAGCATCACGCCACCTCCATTTCCAGCACCCAGGTGTCCTTGCTGCCCCCGCCCTGCGAGGAGTTGACCACGGTCGAGCCGCGGCGCAGCGCCACGCGCGTGAGCCCGCCGGGCGTCACGTACAGCCGCTCGCCCTGCAGGATGAACGGCCGCAGGTCGACGTGCCGCGGCTCCACGTGATCCTCGACGATGGTCGGCACCGTCGAGAGCTTGATCAGCGGCTGGGCAATATAGTTGCGCGGGTCCCGGCGTATCCGCTCGGCGAAATCGGCCCGCTCGCTCTTGCTCGCCGCCGGGCCGATCAGCATGCCGTAGCCACCCGACTCGTTGGCTGGCTTGACCACGAGCCTGTCGAGATTGGCCAACACATACTCGCGGTCTTTCTCATGCAGGCACACGAAGGTCTCGACGTTCGGGATGATCGCGTCCTCGCCGAGGTAGTAGCGGATCATCTCGGGCACGAAGGCGTAGACGACCTTGTCGTCCGCAACCCCGGCGCCGGGCGCGTTGGCCAGACCGACATTGCCCTTGCGCCAGGCGCGCATCAGACCCGGAACACCGAGCAGCGATTCCTTGTTGAAGGCCTCCGGGTCGAGGAACAGGTCGTCGACCCGCCGGTAGATCACGTCCACGCGCTGCAGCCCGTCGATGGTGCGCATGTACACGAAATCGTCATCGCCCACGACCAGGTCCGCGCCCTCGACCAGCTCGGCGCCCATCTGCTGCGCCAGGAACGAGTGCTCGAAGTAGGCGGAATTGTAGATACCCGGCGTCAGCACCACGACCTCCGGGTAATCCATGGGGCGCGGTGAGATCGACGCCAGCATGTCGAACAGCTGCGAGGGGTAGTCGGCCACCGGCAGAATGCTCGAGTTCTCCAGCAACTCGCCGAACACGCGCTTGGTGAGCACGCGATTTTCCAGCATGTACGACACCCCGGAAGGCACGCGCAGGTTGTCCTCCAGCACCAGCAAGGCGCCATGCTCGTCGCGGATCAGGTCCGAGCCGCAGATGTGCGCCCAAACGCCGTGCGGCGGCTCGATGCCGACACACTCCTTGCGGAAGTTCCTGGAATTGGCGAGCAGCTCGGCGGGAAACACGCCGTCCCGGATGATTCTCTGTTCCCCGTAGATGTCGCCGATGAACAGGTTGAGCGCGCGCACGCGCTGTTTCAGGCCGGCCTCGGTGCGCAACCATTCCCCGGCCGGGACGATGCGCGGGATGATGTCGTACGGCCAGGCGCGATCGATGTTGGCGCCTTCGCTGTAGACCGTAAAGGTGATGCCCATTTCAACGATCGCGGCCTCGGCCGCCTGCTGCCGCGACCGGATCTCCTCGGTGCTCAGCGACTGCAGGTAATCGGTCACGGTGCGCGCGACCGGGCGCGGCTCACCCGGTGCGCGCAGCATCTCATCGAAGAATCCGTTCGGGTCGTACGTTTTCCACTCGATCGTCATCGTGCTGCGCCGAAGTCCAGGCGCCCTCCATGCCATGCGCTACGCAATCCATGTGCCACCGCCGCGCACGCACGGCGACGCCGGAATTTCCCGGCAAATTCGCGCCGCGCACGCGTTGCGCCAGGGTCGCCCCAGGCGCGGCGGCGGACATGCTGCACCAGCGCGAGGCAGCGATGTTCGCCGCTGGTGCATGGCGCCCGCTTGTACACCTTCCCCGGCGCGCGCCAATCATGCAAGTGCATGAGCGGGCAGGCTGTTTGCATCCTGGTACGACAGTTGCTCTCCTCTCGGGCACAAGATGACGCGCGATACGACGGGGCGGCGCGTGCGCGGCCGCGACGCGCGCGATAACACGATCAGGAAACCGTCACGGTGACACAGGCCCTCGCGCTCGGTCCGGGTCCGGGCACGCTCTACGAGCTGGAAGTGCGTCCGGTCATTCCCGAACGCCTCACGCGGCTCGGTGAACTGGCCGACGATCTCTATTACAGCTGGGCCATCGAGGTGCGCCAGCTGTTCCTTGCGCTCGACCGCGATCTGTGGATGCGCTGCGGGCACAATCCCAAGCTGTTCCTGCGGCGCGTGTCGCAGGAGCGGCTCGACGCGGCGGCGCGCGACCCGATCTTCCTCGAGGCCTACAACGGCGCGCTCTCGACCTACGACACCTACCTGCGCGAGCGCGAGCCCGACGAGGCGGCGCGCATGCTGGCCCCGGGCAGCGATCTGGTCGCGTACTTCTGTGCCGAGTTCGGTTTTCACGAAAGCCTGCCGATCTACTCGGGCGGCCTGGGCATCCTGGCCGGCGATCACTGCAAGGCGGCGAGCGATCTCAATATTCCGTTCGTTGCGGTCGGCCTGCTCTACCGCCAGGGTTACTTCACCCAGACCATCGACGGCTATGGCAACCAGATCGCGCACTTCGCGCCCTCCGACTTCTCGGTACTGCCGTTGACCGCGGCGCGCGATGCCGCCGGCGCCGAGATACACGTCGAGGTCGAGATCGACGCGCGCACGGTGCACGCCAAGGTCTGGCGCGCCAAGATCGGGCACGTGAGCCTCTACCTGCTCGACAGCGACGTGCCGGGCAACGGCGCCGGCGAACGTGCCATCACGCAGCAGCTGTACGTGGGCGATCACGCCATGCGTCTGCAACAGGAGATGCTGCTCGGCATTGGCGGCGTGCGTGCGCTGCGCGCCCTCGGGCTCGCCCCCAGCGTGTGGCATATCAACGAGGGGCATCCGGCGTTCCTGGTGCTCGAGCGCGCGCGCGAGAAGGTGGCCGCCGGACACGGCTTCGATGCCGCGCTCGAGCTCGTCGCCGCCAACACCGTTTTCACCACGCATACACCGGTGCCCGCCGGGCACGACATCTTCGACCACGGCCTGATGCAGCGCTACTTTGCGCGCTTCGCCGAGAGTCTGCAGATTTCGATGGAGCACCTGCTCGAGCTCGGCGCGAGCCCGGCCGCGCAGGGCGGCTTCAACATGACCTCGCTCGCGGTGCGCGGGGCGCGCTTTCACAACGGCGTGAGCCGCATCCACGGCGCGGTGAGCGCACGCCTGCTCGGGTATGCCTGGCCGCAGATCCCGCACGAGGAAAATCCGGCCGGCTACGTGACCAACGGCGTGCACGTGCAGACCTTCCTCGCCAAGGCCTGGCGCAGCCTGTTCGACGTGAGCTTCGGTGCCGAGTGGCGCAAGCAGCTCACCAATGTCGACTACTGGCGCGTCATCGACACCATCCCCGACTACCAGTACTGGAGCACGCACCAGGCGCTCAAGGCCGACCTGCTCAAGGACGTGCACCGGCGCGTGCTGCGCCAGTACCTGCGCAACGGCTACAGCGAGGTCGAGATCGCGCGCGTCACGCGCCTGCTGTCGGCGCCGAGCAACGACCTGCTGATCATCGGCTTCGCGCGGCGCTTCGCGACCTACAAGCGCGCCACGCTGATTCTGTCGGACGTCGCGCGCCTGGCGCGGCTGCTGGGCGATGCCAAGCGCCCGGTGCTGATCCTGTTCGCCGGCAAGGCGCATCCGAGCGACATGCCGGGCCAGCACCTGATCCACACCATTCACAGCCTGTCGCGCCGCCCGGAATTCGAGGGCCGGTTGATCCTGCTCGAGGGCTACGACCTGGCGCTCGCGCGCCGTCTGGTGGCCGGCGTCGACGTGTGGCTCAACACCCCGGAGTACCCGCTCGAGGCGAGCGGCACCTCGGGGCAGAAGGCCGGCATGAACGGCGCTCTCAACCTGAGCGTGCTCGATGGCTGGTGGGGTGAGGGCTACAACGGCGACAACGGCTGGGCGATTCCGCCGCACCACAGCGTCTACACCAATGTCGCCGAGCGTGACCGGATCGAGGCGCAGGAGCTGCTCGACCTGCTCGAGTTCCAGGTGCTCCCGCTCTACTACGAGCGCAACGCGCACGGCTACTCGGAGCAGTGGGTGCGCAAGTCGAAGGCCTCGATGCGTTCGATCCTGCCGCGCTTCAGCGCGCAGCGCATGGTGCTCGATTACGTGCGCGACTACTACGCGCCGGCGCAGCAGTACCGCCGCCGCCTGGCGGACCACGAGGCGCGCGCGGCGGCGTGGCTGGCGGCGTGGAAGAAACGCGTGGCAAGCGCCTGGCCGCGCGTGCAGGCGCGCCGCCTGGACAGCCCGCCGCACGAGATTGCCGCCCGCCAGAGCCTGCACGTGCAGGTCGCGGTGCGGCTCGATGAACTCGACTTCAAGGACGTGCGCGTCGAGTGCCTCTTCGGCACGCGCGACGAGAACACGGTGTTTCATGCCCAGCGCCGCCACGCGCTCACCGCGCTCGGCCTCAACGAACAGGGCGAGGCCGTCTACGCCCTGAAGATTGCCCCGGGCTTCTCCGGATTGCAGTACTACAAGATCCGCGTCTACCCGTATCATCCGCTGCTGCGCCACCCGCTCGAAGTCGGCCTGATGCTGTGGATCTGAGCGCGACGGGGCGTCGCGCATGCGCTTCACCGTCCACCACACCACCACCTATCGCTACACGCACGCCGTGCGGCTCGCGCCGCATCTGATCCGGCTGCGGCCGCGCGTCGACGGCGCGGTACGGCTCGAGGAGTTCGCGCTCGACATCGAGCCGGCACCGATCGGGCG
This sequence comes from uncultured Acidiferrobacteraceae bacterium, assembly GCA_964629975.1. Lineage (GTDB taxonomy): Bacteria > Pseudomonadota > Gammaproteobacteria > Acidiferrobacterales > Sulfurifustaceae. Next base: position 7,250 of record CAZVUN010000014.1, read on the forward strand.
CGCCGAGCTGCTCGACCACGACGGCAACGTGGTCACCCAGGCCTGGTTTGCGGCCGAGACCACCACGCAGTTCGTGGTGGCAAGCCGTTTTGTCCTCGAGACGCTGCGCCGCAATGCCTTCGATTGGCTCACCCTGCGTGACGGCGCGCCGCTCTATCCGCCGCCGCTCGCGCAGCAACTCGCGCCCTATCTGCACGCCGATCCGGCGGACGCGGCGCTCGCGGCGTACGCCGCTGCGGTCCGCAAGCGCGCGGCCTCGTTCCCCCTGGGCTTCCTGCTGGAGCTCAACCGCACGCTGTTTCACGGCATCGTGCGCGAGATCCGCGAGACGGGCGCGCCGCAGGCACCGCACGAAACGCTTGCGCGCGGCCGCGGCGCGTGCCGCGACCTCGCGGTGCTGTTCATGGCGCTGTGCCGACAGCTCGGCATCGCGGCGCGCTTCGTGAGCGGCTATCAGCGCGGCGATCCGGCGCGCGCGACACGCTACCTGCATGCCTGGCCGGAGGTGTACCTCCCTGATGCCGGCTGGCGCGGCTTCGATCCGACCCATGACCTGGCGGTCGCCGATGCGCACGTGGCGCTCGCCGCGGCCGCGCACCCCGAGGACACCGCGCCGGTCGCCGGCAGCTTCTTCGGCACGGCGCACGCCACGCTGCAGGCGCGCATCGAAATCGATGTGCAGCCGTGATGCGGGCGACCCGTGCCGTGCGCTAGCGCGGCGCCGCACTGTTGGCGCGCGCCTGCAGCTCACGCAGTTCCTCTTCGACACCGGCGGCGCGCGTGAGCTCGGCGACGTTGTGCTTGGCGAAGAAGCCGTCGAAGTTCCCGAAACGCTGCACGTACTCGACGATGAGCGAAGAGTGCTCCGAGGCGCTGGAAAAGACCTGCTTCAGGCCCTCCTCCTTCGAGCCGATCACGTCGAGCAGGAACTCCCTGCCCTGATCGCGGATCGCCTTGACCACGTACTCGATGTTCTCGAGCCCGTCGGTCTCGCCGTCGCGCACCGCCACCGCGATGTGGTGCAGGCGCGGCCCGTAGTTGCGCACGAACGTCTCGGTCGGCGACGGCAGGCGTTCGAGGTGGTTGACGAAGTACGGCGTGTTGTTGGCGGTGAACACCTTGGCCGGGCTGCGGAACTCCTGGTTGAAGTGCACGCTCTTGGTGACGTTGGTCGAGGAGTTCTGGTCCCTGATGTCGTACGAGCCCCAGTAGTAGTAGCTCGACCACGACAGGTACTCGAGGATCGCCACCTCCCGGTTCTGGCTGTAGACGCGCGTGGCGAGGTGATCGATCGGCAGCAGCAGCGTGTCGATGCGCAGCTTCTTCTGCAGCGCCTTGGCGGCGAGGTACACCTCCTGCACGTCGCTGCGGATGCTGCTTAAACCCAGCGCGTAGACGCGCAGCTCGTGCGGTTCGCGCTCGAGGTAGGCGACGATGTTGTGCGTGTAGGGCGAGGGCTTGCTGACCGCGAGGTTGCCGGGCAGCTCCAGCTTGCGCACATCGTCCTGCGAGAAGAAGCGGAACTCGCGCTCGCGCTGCAGCTCGACCACGCTGTGCAGATCGGTGACGCGCAACACCTCGCCCATGTAGCGGCTGTTCGGTTTGAAGGCGCCGATCGGATAGACCTCGTTCAGGCTGCGGAAGATACCGCGGATGCCCGGGTCCTTGACCTCGCGCACCAGCAGGTCGGGCGAGTTCAGGTCAATGCGCATGACGTGTGTCAGGTGCGACTCGCTCTCGAGCGTCACCAGGTATTCGTACGGCGTCATCAGGCACAGCTCGCCGACGTAGTCGATCGAATGCCCCGGCTCGACCGTGATCATGAGGGCGTCGATCTCGTGGATCAGGTCGGTGAGGCCGACGCGGTCGCGCTCCTCGAGCAGTTTCACGAGGTAGCGTTCGAAGAACTCGGAGTTCTTCTTGTCTCCGTGACGTTGGAAGGCGAGCGACTGGGTCATCGTGGCGATCCTCGCTGTGTGTGTCTGGCGGTGCACACCGTCCTGCGCGGTGCAGGACACGCGCATCCCCATTGTCACCGGGGCGCACGCTGCCGCCTTGATACCTGTCAATGGAATTTGGTGCACGCCGCACAGCGATTGCACCGATTCGGTGCCTTGCGCCCGCGTGTGCAGGCCCGCGCCACGGCGGCGCGCTGCACTAGACTGGGACCGGTGGCCGTAACATCATTACGGTCTGCCGATTCGGCTGACACGCCGCGGAGACCGCCGTCCCATGACGTATTGCCTTGCCATTCAAGTCAACGACGGGCTCGTGTTCGCGTCCGATTCGCGCACCAACGCCGGCGTCGATTACGTCAGCACCTACAGCAAGATGCACAGCTTTTCGGTGCCGGGCGAGCGCTTCATGACCTTGCTCAGCTCCGGCAATCTGGCCACCACCCAGGCGGTGGTCAACGCCGTAGCGCGCGATCTCGTCGAGGCGGCGCCGCACAACCTGAGCACGTTCCGCTACCTGTTCGAGGTCGCGCAGTACGTCGGCGCGCTCAGCCAGCGGATGCAGGAACAGCACGGTGCGGCGCTGCGCCAGGCCGGCATCTCGCCGGAGGCGAACTTCATTCTCGGCGGCCAGATCCGCGGGCAGATGCCGGGCCTGTACCTGGTCTATCCGCAGGGCAACTACATCGCCGCCTCGCCGGAGATGCCGTACCTGCAGATCGGCGAGACCAAGTACGGCAAGCCGATCCTCGACCGCATCGTGCGCCCGACCACCACGCTCGACGACGCGGCGCGCTGTGCGCTGGTGTCGATCGACTCGACCATGCGCGCCAACATCTCGGTCGGCCCGCCGATTGAACTCATGATCTACGCGCGCGACCGTTTCGAGCCGACCCAGCGGCTCAATCTCGGGGCGGGCGATGCGCTGCTGACCGAGCTGCAGAGGCGCTGGAGCGAGGGGCTGCGGCAGGCGTTCGAACAGCTGCCGCGCTTCGCGTGGGAGCGCTAGCCGGCGCGGGGGCGCTAGCGCTGGCCGCGCCGCAGGCGCGCGAGCTCCTCGCTCAGCCAGGCGGCGGCAGGCTGCTCGCGCCCGGCGCAACGCACGCGGTAGGGCTCACCGCTCACCGTGCTGCCGCTCGCCGCCAGGCGGATGAAATCCTCCGCCGTGGTGATCCGGGACCTGAAGTAGCGGTACTTGCGCTCGACGTGGCCGCGCGCGTCCTTGCCGTCGGCGGAGGCGCCGTTGCGCACGAACGTGCAGGTGGATGATTCGATGTAGCCGAGCAGGTGCGCGACCTCGCCCCCGGTGTCGCCCGCGGCCAGCGCCGGCCCGGCGGCGAGCAGTGCGAGGGTGAGCAGGATCGCACGCCGCATCGGCGACACGACTAGAACGCCTGCGCGCGCGGTGCGCGCACGGCGCGGAAGGTGACGCTCACCGGGTTGTGATCGGAGGAGGTCACCGGGTAGGCCGCGGCCTCGAGCACCTCCAGCCCGCGGTAGTACATGCCATCGACCGGCTCGCCGAGGAAGCGCGTGCGCTGATCATCGGCCAGCGGCACGGCCGCAAGCCCGAGGCCGGCGGCCACCGAGTCGAGCACCGCGCGCCGCGCCGTGCTCCAGGTGTTGAAATCGCCGGCCAGGATGACCGGACCGGGGTGATTCGCCAGCAGCGCGGCGACCGCCTCGAGCTGTTCGCGGAACGCCGTGGTGCCGAGCGTGAAGTTGAGGCCGTGCAGGTTGGCCATCAGCAGTGGCTCACGCACGCCGGTCAACCGATACGTGGTCGTGAGCTCGGACTTCGGAATGCGCGTGAGCGGTTCGGCGTGGCGCAGACTGCAGGCGCGCTCGGCCGGTGCGCGCGCGGCGGTCAGCACACCGGCATCGACATCGAACAGCCGGAACGAGGCGCTCAGGCGCCAGTGGTAGCGCTGTTCCATGAGCGCGCGGTAGAGATTGTCGGTGAGATACGCCTCTTGCAGCGCGACCAGGTCGTGGCCGGCGGCCAGGCGCTGAAAGTCCTCGCGCCAGCCGGGATCGCCGGTGCGGTGCACGTTCCAGGTGAGCACGCGCAGGCGCTCGCCGTCGAGTGCCGCGCCCGCGGCAGATACCCGTTCGGCGCGCGCGCCGGCCCCCGTGCACGGCGCGGTCGCAACATCGACAAGGCCGCGGGCATCACCGTGCAGCGTGCGCTGATCGTCTGGAATGGTGATGCAGCCGAGCAGACCGGCGGTGGCAAGCGCCACCAGCACGGGGGGCAGAAACGCGAAAAAGCGGGAAGAGCGCAGGCGCATCACCAGAAACGGGGTACGTTCGGTATGACCGACATTACCCCGCACGGTTCCCCGCGTCCAGCCGGCCGCGGGGTGCGCACCACGAAACTGCCGGGCGACAGAACGGCGCGCCATTGCGGCGGGGTCGCCGCGCGCGCCCCGGGACCCCGCGCTCAGGGCTTACGCGCCCACTGCCCGCCGGCGTCCTGCACCCACCAGCCCGCGGGCGCCTGGCGCACCCAGGCCTCGGCAAAGATCGCGGCCACGGTGTGCGCGAACTCGGGATTCGCCGCATGCCCGACGGCCGCACGGGTGTCGGCATACAGGCGCTCCCGATCGGCGTTCTCGCGCCGCAGCAGCTCCTCCACGTCCTTGCGCTGCGCCGCCGGCAACGCCGAGGCATCGTGCAGCGCGAGCGTGCCGGCCGCGCTGAGCCCGAGCGTGCCCTCGGCGAGCAAGGCCGCCACCTCCGGGAAACGTGCCTTCATCGCGCCCACGATCCGCGGCAGGTTGCCGTCCTCGGTCGGCAGACCGCCGAGCGCCGCAACCGGCTGGTTGCGGTAGACGTTGTCGACGACCGTGGCGGCGATCTCCTGCGTGCGGCCACGCGCGGTCTTGATGTCCATGCCGGCGCAGCCGAGGAGCTGCACGCCCAGCGCCAGAAGACCGAGTGCTGCGGCCCGTTTCCCGATCGTGTGCATGGCGCAACTATAACCAAGTACCGCGGCGATGTTGAGCGCGCGCACGCGCGTGCCCGGAATCGGGTGTCTTGCTGCGCGCGGTCCGCGACGCTCTGAGAGGGCCTGCCCGACCGTGACGACGGCGTGCGTTGGTGGCCGGCGGCTGCCTCGATACCTTCTTCCACTCCATCATCGTCTGGGCAAGACTGCCCGAAATCACGGCAGACTCACCGCCGGCGCCTGCTTGCCCGCCAAAGCCCGCTCCGCCGCACCAGTCGCGATTTCATCGAACGCTGCGTGCCGGTCTTTCACGGTGGCAGCATGGCTCGCCATCGTCTCGGCCGGGCCCATACCGCCACTTTCCAATGGCCTGCCGACAGGCGCCGACGGCAAACGGCGCGCGCGCCAAACTCGGACCCGGCACCTCGGCGCCGCCGCCGGGACGGCGGCGCCGGCCGGCGCTACGCCCGCCGCCGGTCCTCGACGATCCTGCCGTCGTGCAGCTGGATCAGGCGGCGCGAGAAATCCATCACCCGCTGGTCGTGGGTGGAGAAGATGAAGGTCACGTTGTGCTCGCGGTTCATGTGCGCGAGCAGCGCCATGAGCTTCTCGGCGCTCTTGGAGTCGAGGTTGGCGGTCGGCTCATCGGCGAGCACCAGCGACGGTTGCGAGACGATGGCGCGCGCCACGGCCACGCGCTGCTGCTGCCCGCCGGACAGCTCGCCGGGGCGCCGCTCCTCGAGACCCTCGAGGCCGACCTCCCGGAGAATCGCGCGCGCCTTGGCGGCGCGCACATCGGGGGCAATGCCTTGCAGCTGCATGACGAATTCCACGTTCTCGCGCGCGCTCAGCACGGGAATGAGGTTGTAGGCCTGGAACACGAAGCCGATCCGGGTGAGGCGCAAGCGCGCGAGCTCGCCCTTGCCGAGGCGGTCGACGCGCTGGCCGTCGACCGTGATCTCGCCGGTCGTGGGCCGGTCGAGGCCGCCGATCAGGTTGAGCAGCGTGCTCTTGCCCGAGCCCGAGGGGCCCCACAGGCACACGAAGTCCTGGCGCGGGATGTCGAGATTGATGTCGGTGAGCGCCTGCACCGCCACCGCGTCCTGGCGGTAGACCTTGGAGACATCGCGCAACTGGACGGTGAGCTCGGTCATGCGGGTTGTTCCACCTGCCTAAACGCGCGTGAGCGCCTCGACCGGTACGTGGCGTGCCGCGCGCCACGCCGGATACAGGCTCGCCAACACCCCGAGCACGAATACCAGGACGTTGGCCGCCAGGAGGTCGCCCGCCGACCACGCCGGATAGATGACCGGCGCCACACCCAGGAGCTCCATGCCCTCGGCCACCGCGCTCAGGTCGATGCCGCCCTGCAGCGCGGCGATCGTGCCCCAGGCCGCGAGGTTGCCGACGGCGAGCGCCAGGGCCAGCAGCATCAGCGACTCGAGCAGCACCTGGCCGATGATGTGGGCCGGCGGCATGCCGAGCGCCTGGAACATGCCGAACTCGCGCGTGCGCTCGAACACCGCCATGAGCAGCGTGTTGATGAGGCCGAACGACATGGCGGCAAACACGATCACGTACCAGATGATGAGGATCACGTCGGTGAGGCGCTGCGTCAGCACCAGCAGCGGCTCGGCGACCGTCCACGGCACCACCTCGCGCTGCGCCCCGGCCGCCGCCGTGATGCGCGCCAGCGGCGCCTCGAGCCGGTCGCGATCCGTGGTCATGACCGCGATCTCGGTCACGGCCTCGCCCATCCGGAGCAGTGCCTGTGCGGTGGCGCGGCCGACGAACACGTAGGCCTCCTCCATTTGTTGCGGCTGGGTGTCGAAGATGCCGACCACGCGGAAGCCGCGGTCGGCGACCTGGTTGTCGACGTCCTGGCTCATCACCACGACGCGCCGGCCGAGGCCGGTCTCGAGCCGCTCGGCGAGCTTGCGCCCGAGCAGCAGGCCCTCGTCGTCGGGTGCGCTGAGATAGCGCCCGTCGGTAATCGCCCCGGGTATGAACGACAACCCGCGCTCGCGTTGCGGCTCGATGCCGACCAGCGTGACACCGGCCGATTCGCGCTCGCTCGCGACCACCGCCGGCACGCGCACGCGCGCCGCCCAGGCGCTCACCTCGGGCGCGGCGAGCGCGGCGCCGAGGGCGGCCTCGGGCGGGGCAAGGCGGTGTTCGATCACCGGGTCGTCGCGAAAGCCGGGCGCGTGAATCTGGATGTGGCCGGTGAGATTGAGGATGCCGTTGGTGAGCTGCTGCTCGAGCGAGCCGCGCGAGATCGCCGCCAGCACCACCATCGACCACACGCCGAGCGCGAAGGCAAACAGGATCAGGAAGGTGCGCCGCCTGTGCCGCCACAGGTTGCGCCAGGCGAGCGTCACGAGCAGCGGCGTGCGATGCGCGCTAGATGGCATGCATCGCCTCGACCGGCGCAAGGCGGCGGATGCGCAACGCCGGATAGAGCGCGGCGAGCAGCGTGAACACCAGGATCACCCCCGGCCCGAGCGTGAAGGCGGTCAACGAGAGCTGCGGGGTGATCACGCCGGGCAGGCCGAACTGCGCGTAGAGCTCCTTCATGCCCGGAAAGGTGAAACCCTCGACGTAGAAGTACACGGCCAGGGCGCCGCCGAGCGCGATGCCGATGGCGAGCCCGAGCAGCGTGAGCAGGGCCGATTCGAGCATGACGATCGATCCGAGCCGCAACGGGGTGGCACCGAGCGCGAGCATGATGCCGAACTCGCGCGTGCGTTCGAGCACGCTCATGAGGAAGGTGTTCATGATGCTCAAGGTGACGATGAAGATGAGCGCCAGGTAGGTGATCCAGTTCTGCACCATGTCGGTCTGGATCAGCTGCTTCACACCGGGGATGATCTCTTCCCAGTCGAGCACCACGAGATCGGGCTGCGCGCCGATCGCCGCGGCGACCGCGGCCTTGGTCTGCGGGACGGTATCGACGCCGCGGCCCGACACCACGATGACATGCGCCTCGTCGCCCATGCTGAAGACGTCCTGAAAGGTGGCGAGCGGCATCTGTATCAGGTTGCGGTCGAGCTCCGGGTTGCCGCTGTCGAAGATGCCGACCACCGGCAGCACCGTGGCGGCGACCGAGCCGTCCTTGCCGGAACCGAGCAGGGTCAGCTCATCATGCACCTGCACCTTGAGGTTGCGCGCGAGCCGCGCGCCCAGCACCACCTCCTGGGCGTCGTCCGCGGCGAGGTAGCGTCCGCTCTTAATAAGGTGCGGCACCGTCGACACCCGCGGCTCGAAGGCGGGCTGCACCCCGAGCACCGGCACGCCGTAGGTGCGATCGCGGCTCGCGGCGAGCGCAAAACCCTGCGCGCGCACCGCCACCGCCGTGAGCCCGGTGCGGTCGCGCAACCGCTCCGCGAGCGCAGCCGCCCGCGGCACGGTGGCGCGCAGCTGCGGCTTGTCGAGGTAACCGGCGCGCTGCACCTGCACGTGACCATGGAACACGCGCAGGGTGGTGTCGATCATCATGTCGTAGGCGCCGAGCTGGATCGTGATCATGAACACCAGCAGCATCGCGGAAAAGGCGATCGCCGAGGCGGTGAGCCAGGTGCGGCGGCTGTGCCGCCACAGATTGCGCCAGGCCAGCCGAATCATCGGCTCCGTCCCTGCGCCATGGCCGCTTGCTCAGTCCCTGCCATCGGCGCTAGCGCTCGCGCGGATTGCTCAGATTGGAAAGGGTGAACATGCTCGGTGGCAGCGTGAGTCCGAACTGCGCCTCCTTCACCACGATCTCGGTCCACTCCTCCGGCTTGTCGACCCGCTGCATGCGCTCGCGCGTGACGATGAGCTTGCCGCCCATCTCGCGCAGCTCGAGCGTGGTCAGCCGCTTCACCAGCACCCCGGCCTGATCGTAGAAGGCGTGCTCCAGCACGTTGTAGTCGTCGCGCACCTTGATGATCTCGCGCCCCCATACCACCGGGGCGGTCTCTTTCGGTGTGGATTCGATCACCCACAGCTTGCGGCCCTGGTGCGACTCGGTGGCGACGAGCCGGTGCGTGTACTGTTCGATCAGGTCGTCGGCCTTGGCGAGATCGTTGTTGGAGAAGTCCGAACCCATCCAGCTCTGCTGCATCATGCTGGAGGGGATCTTGATCACGCGGTTGATCTTCGGCGTGTAGCTCCACATGTCATCGCCGATGAGCAGTGTCGCGTTGCCGGCGTCCTTGGCGGGCGCGGCGACGCGTACCAATGACTGCTTCTGCCCGCGCGTCCACACGCGGATCGTCATGGTGCGCTGCCAGTCGGGTCGGTGGATGGTCATGTCCGCCAGCGTATACGACGACACGTCGCGCCAGTAGTCGATCGCCGCCTTGATGATGGCACCGGCGTCCTCGGCCGCCGGTGCCGGGCATGCGACCGCGAGCAGAAGCAGCGCCAGGGCGGCGCCGGGGACGCGCTCACGGGACAAGCGTTTGGGTCGTAGCATGGAACGGTACGCTCCTCCGTGGCCGTATGGTACTGGAAGCCCCGCGAAAGCGCGCAGTGCGCAGCCGGTGCGGGCGTGCGAGGCGCTACAATGCGCACATGCGCCTGCGCATCGGCCTCGACCTCGGCGGCACCAAGACCGAAGGCATCGTAATGGATGCCGGCGGCCGCATCCTCGCGCGCGAGCGCCGTCCGACGCCGGCGGCCGCGGGCTACGACGCCATTCTCGCAACCGTGTGCGCGCTGGTGACCGACCTCGAGGCGCGCGCCGGTGAGCGCTGTCGCGTCGGCATCGGCACGCCCGGGGCGCTGTCGGTTGACAGCGGCTGCCTCAAGAACTCCAACACCGTGTGCCTCAACGGCCGGCCGCTCAAGGCCGATCTCGAACGGCTGCTGACACGCGAGGTGCGTATCGCCAACGACGCCAATTGCTTTGCGCTGTCCGAGGCGCTGGACGGCGCCGGGCGCGGCGCCCCGGTCGTGTTCGGCGTGATCCTCGGCACCGGCGTGGGCGGCGGGATCGTGGTCGACGGCCGGCTGCTCGAGGGCGCGCAGCACATCGCCGGTGAGTGGGGCCACAACGTGCTCGAACCCGCAGGTCCCCCGTGCTACTGCGGCAAGCGCGGTTGTGTCGAAACGCTGCTGTCGGGCCCGGGACTGGCCGCCGACTACCGCCGTCACGGCGGCGATCCCGCGCTCGATGCGCGCGCCGTCGTCGCGCGCGCCGCGGCGGGCGATGCGCACGCCGAGGCCGCGCTGCAGCGCTACCTCGAACGCCTCGGGCGGGCGTTGTCGGTCGTGGTCAACATCCTCGACCCGCACGTCATCGTGCTGGGCGGCGGCCTGTCCAACATCGAGCGCCTCTACCACGAGGGGCGCGCCGCGCTCGCGCGTCACGTATTTGCAGCGCACGGCGCGGTGCCGGGCGCGGGCAGCGATGGGTTGCGCACGCGCCTGGTGCGCAACGTGCACGGCGACTCCTCCGGCGTGCGCGGCGCGGCGCTCCTGTGGCCGGCCCGCCCGGGGTAGGCCGCCGAGCGGGTTTCCGCCCATGCGCGCTCGGCGCCCCTTGACGTGCATCAAGGTGGCAGCCGCAGGCGCTGCGACACTATGTCGCACCCCGTTGCGGCGTTCGCCGTACACGGCTTGCCGGCCCGCGCGTTTTTTCCTTCAGCAGTTGTCCATAACAGCAATCGCGAAAAAGGGAGCAAACGCCGTTCATGCCCGATGGGCAAGGAGACAGTCATGAAACGCAAGCTACTCATTACGACGATGTTGAGCGCAACGCTCGCGGTCCCGGCGGGCGCGTTGCTGGCCGCCGATCAGGTGCAGGACCAGCTGCGCACGCAGGATCAGACCCAGCTGCGCACGCAGGATCAGACCCAGCTG
>CAZVUN010000014.1:18098-37970 GCA_964629975.1 uncultured Acidiferrobacteraceae bacterium
CCAGCTGCGCACGCAGGATCAGACCCAGCTGCGCACGCAGGATCAGACCCAGCTGAAAACGCAGGATCAGGTCTACGGCTCGCAGCTCATGACCGAGCAGGAGCGCGCGCAGTACCGCGCCAAGATGCAGGCGGCCAAGACCGAGCAGGAGCGCGAGCAGATCCGCGCCGAGCACCACAAGCAGATGCAGGAGCGGGCCAAGGCGCAGGGCGTGACGCTGCCCGATGAGCCGCCGGTGCGCGGCAAGGGCGGCGGTCCCGGTCCGGGCCCCGGCGCCGGCATGGGCCCCGGCGCCGGCATGGGCCCCGGCGCCGGCATGGGCCCGGGTGGCGGAAAACGCTACTAAACACGCTCACGACATCGCTCGACGTACACCGCGCGTGGCCCGCGAGGCACGCGCGGTTTCTTTTTTTCCGAGGCGGGCGCCTGCGGCTGCCGGCGGTCAGGCATTTCGGTACAATTGCGGCGCGGTTTTGCACCACGTTCCCGCGCGTTGCAACGGCCATGCCGGCCGAACCAGGAGGACACCATGAAACGCATACTTGCTGTGCTCGCCACCACCGCTGCCGTCGCCGCCTGCACCCCGCCGCAGCAACCCGCCAAGCCGGCGGCCGCCGACGCCAGCCCGATCGTGCGCTACTCGAAGGAGGCGAAGTTCGAGAACGTGCGCGACGATGCCGAGAACGCCATCAAGAACCGTGGTCTCGTGATCGACAACACCTCCCACATCCACAAGATGCTCGAGCGCACCGGCAAGGATCTCGGTATGACCACCAAGATCTTTGAAGAAGGCGTGGCGTTCTCGTTCTGCTCCGCCACGGTGTCGCGCAAGACCATGGAGGCCGATGCGCACAATATCGGCTGGTGCCCGTATGCGATCGTGGTGTACGCGACCGCTGCCGATCCCAAGACCGTGCACGTCGCCTACCGGCGCGCACCCCTCACCGGCTCCGATGCCAACAAGGCGGCGCTCACCGAGATGAACAACCTGCTCGACGGCATCGCCAAAGAGGCGCTCGCCATCAAGTAGTCCGCCGCGCCGCGCAGGACGCGCACGTGCCGCGCCGTGCAGGGACGCACGCAAGCGGCCGGCGCCGTCGCGCGGCACGCACAGCCGCGGCCCGTTTGATGGGTCGCGGTTCTGACATATACTGCCCGGCCTTCGATCCCAAGAACCGTCGCCATGCGCGTTTCCCGCTTCCTGCTGTGCACCGTGCGCGAGACCCCGGCCGAGGCCGAAACCATCTCGCACCAGCTCATGCTGCGCGCCGGCATGATCCGCAAGCTCGCCGCTGGCGTTTACTCCTGGCTGCCGCTCGGCCTGCGCGTGTTGCGCAAGGTCGAGGGCATCGTGCGCGAGGAGATGAACCGCGCCGGCGCGCAGGAGCTGCTGATGCCGGCGGTGCAGCCGGCCGAGCTCTGGCAGGAGTCGGGTCGCTGGGAGCAGTACGGGCCGGAACTGCTGCGCCTGAAGGACCGGCACCAGCGCGACTTCTGCTTCGGCCCCACCCACGAGGAGGTCATCACCGACCTCATCCGCCGCGAGATCAAGAGCTACCGGCAGCTGCCGGCGAATTTCTACCAGATCCAGACGAAGTTCCGCGACGAGATCCGCCCGCGCTTCGGCGTGATGCGCGCGCGCGAGTTCCTGATGAAGGACGCCTACTCGTTTCACCTCGACGAGGCGTCCTTGCAGCAGACCTACGACGCGATGCATGCCGCCTACACGCGCATCTTCAAGCGCATCGGCCTCGCGTTCCGGCCGGTGGCGGCCGCCACCGGACAGATTGGCGGCAGCCGCTCGCATGAATTCCACGTGCTGGCCGACTCGGGCGAGGACGCGATCGCGATCTGCAGCCAGTGCGATTACGCCGCCAACGTGGAACTGGCACCGGCACTGCCGCCGTTCGGCAAACGCGCCGCTCCCGCCGCCGCCATGGAGTCGGTCGACACCCCCGGGCAGCACAGCATCGAGGAGGTGAGCCGCTTCCTCAAGATCGACCCGCGCACCACGGTCAAGACCCTGCTGGTGCGCGGCACCGGCGGCGTGGTGGCGCTGGTGCTGCGCGGCGATCACGAGCTCAACGTCGCCAAGGCCGAGCAGCTGCCGCAGGTGGCCAAGCCGCTGGAATGGGTCACGCCCGGCGAGGTGGAGGTTGCGGCGCACTGCGAACCCGGTTCGATCGGTCCGGTCGGGCTCGCCATCCCGGTGATCGCGGATGAATCGGCCGCGCGCCTGGCGGACTTCGTGTGCGGCGCGAACAAGAACGGCAAGCACCTGCGCCACGTCAACTGGGGACGCGACCTGCCCGAGCCGACCGTGGCCGACCTGCGCAACGTGGTGGCGGGCGATCCGTGCCCGGCCAACGGCGGCAAGTGCAGCGGCACGCTCGGCATTCGCCGCGGCATCGAGGTCGGGCACATCTTTCAGCTCGGCACCAAGTACAGCGAGGCCATGCAGGCGACGGTGCTGGACGAGGCCGGGCGCGCGGTGGTGATGCCGATGGGCTGCTACGGCATCGGCGTGTCACGCGTGGTCGCGGCCGCGATCGAGCAGAATCACGATGCCCACGGCATCATCTGGACGGACGCGATCGCGCCGTTTCAGGTCGCGCTCGTGCCGATCGGTTATCACAAGTCGGATGCGGTACGTGCCGCCACCGATAACCTCTATCACTCGCTCAGCGGTGCGGGCTTCGAGGTGCTGCTCGACGACCGCAACGAGCGCCCGGGCGTGATGTTCGCCGACATGGACCTGATCGGCATCCCGCACCGGCTGGTGCTGGGCGACAAGGGCCTGGCGCGCGGTGTGGCCGAATACAAGGGCCGGCGCGACAAGGACGCGCGCGATGTCGCGCTCGAGCAGGCGAGCAGCGAGCTCTTTCGGGTCGTCAGACCCGATGGCGCGTGACGCGCGCCACGCCAATTCCGGGAGACGACGGCAACCATGCAACGGGAAACGAAACATCCGCTGTTCGTCCCGCCCCTGTCGCGCGCGCTCGGATGGCTGGCCGGCGCGTTCCTGGTCGCGGCCGCCGTCGCCTGGCCGGGCGCGGCGCGCGCGGCCGACTTCGAAAAGGGCACCACCAACCTGTCGGTGAGTCTCGGCTTCGGCTCCGCCGACGGAGACGACTACTATTCGATCGGTGCGGGCATCGGCTACTACCTGTTCAACGGATTTGCCGCCGGCGTGTCGGCCGAAACCCGGCAGGGGCTCGAGCCCGATCTCACCAAGCTCACCCCGTGGCTGGAGTACGCCTTCGCCCTGAGCGCGACGCTGCGGCCCTATGTCGGCGCGTTCTACCGGCGCACCTCGGTGTCGGGCTACGATGACTACGACACCTGGGGTTACCGCGGCGGCCTGTACCTGCGCGCCGGGCGCAACGTGTGGGGCTACGCCGGCGCCGTGCACGAGGAACTGATGGACTGCGGCGACCGGCCGGTCTCGGTGTCGTGCTCGGACACCTACAGCGAAGTCGGTATCGTCTTCAGCTTCTAGCCAGGAACTGCGCCGCCACGGCGGCTCACTGCGTGCGCCGCCGCACGCTCAGTACGTTCGGCACCTGATCGATCAGCGCCAGCAGCCGGCTCAGGGTCTCGAGATTGGCGATCTCGAGCGTGAAGGTCATGCGTGCCACGTGCTCGCGCTTGTCGGTGAGCGTATTGACCGCGATCACGTTGACCTTCTCGTTGGCGAGCAACCCCGTGATGTCGCGCAGCAGGCCGGCGCGATCGTGCGCCACGATCTCCACCTCGACCGGATAGGTCTGGCTCGGCTGCTCGCCCCAGCTCACCTCGACCAGGCGCTCGTCGTGCTCGCCCTGGTGACGCAGGGCATTGGGGCAATCGCGCCGATGCACGGTGATGCCCTGGCCGCGCGTGATGAAACCCACGATCGCCTCGCCCGGCAGCGGATTGCAGCACTTGGCCATGCGCGCGAGCAGGTTGCCCACGCCCTGGATGCTTACCTCGGAGGGCCGTTTGGACACCGGCGCCGGTGCGCGCGCCGGGATCGGCGCCGGCTGTGCGCGCGCCGCCGGTTCCAGCAGATCCTGCACCGCGCCCATGATCTGCGCGGGCTTCACCTCGCCGCGGCCGAGCGCGGCAAGGAAGTCGTCGACCTTCGCGTAGCCGAAACGATGGGTGAGCTTCTCGAAGTTGACGTCGGCGAGCCCCAGGCGCTGGAACTCGCGCTCGAGCGTCTGGCGCCCGGCGGCGACACTGGCATCGTAGTTCTGCAGCTTGAACCAGGCCTGCACCTTCTGGCGCGCCTTGGAGGTGGCGAGATAGCCGAGATGCGGGCTCAGCCAGTCGCGTGACGGTCCGCCCTCCTTCACGGTCAGGACCTCGACGCGATCGCCGGTGTTGAGCACGTAGGTGAGCGGCACCATCTGGCCGTTGACCTTGGCACCGCGGCAACGATGCCCGACGTCGGTGTGGATGTGGTAGGCAAAGTCGAGCGGCGTGGCGCCGGCCTGCAGATCGACGATGTTGCCCTTGGGCGTGAACACGTACACGCGCTCGCTGAACACCTCGGACTTGAACTGTTCGACGAAGTCCGTGGCCTCGGCGACCTCGTCCTTCCATTCGAGCAGGGTGCGCAGCCAGGCGATCTTGTCGTCGAACGCCTTGTCGCCCTTGGCGCCCTCCTTGTAGCGCCAGTGCGCCGCCACGCCGAGCTCGGACTCCCGGTGCATGTCGAAGGTGCGGATCTGCACCTCCACGGTCTTGCCCTCGGGTCCGATCACGGCGGTGTGGATCGAGCGGTAGTTGTTCTCCTTCGGGGTGGCGATGTAGTCGTCGAACTCCCCGGGGACGTGGCTCCACAGCGAGTGCACGACGCCAAGCGCGGCGTAACAGTCGCGCACCGAATGCGTGAGCACGCGCACCGCGCGCACGTCGAAGATTCTCTCAAAGTCCCTGGCCTTGCGGCTCATCTTGCGCCAGATGCTGTAGATGTGCTTGGCGCGCCCGGTAACCTCGGCCTCGATGTGCGCCTCCTTGAGCGCCGCCGCGAGGCGCGCAACGAACCCGGCGATGTAGGCCTCGCGGTCGACGCGCCGCTCCGCCAGCCAGCCGGCGATGCGCTTGTAGGCGGCGGGCTCCAGATAACGAAACGCCAGGTCCTCGAGCTCCCACTTGATGTGCCAGATGCCGAGGCGGTTGGCGAGCGGCGCGAACACGTCCATGGTCTCGCGCGCGATACGCAATTGCTTTTCCTCCGGCAGCGCCACCAGCGTGCGCATGTTGTGCAGCCGGTCGGCGAGCTTGATCAGCACCACGCGCACGTCCTCGGCCATGGCGAGCAGCATCTTGCGCAAGGATTCGGCCTGGGCGTGCTCCCGGCGCGTGCTGCCGGCGCCGGGCTGGAACTCCTGGATGACCTTCATCTTGGTCACGCCGTCGACCAGCGCCGCGATGCGCGGCCCGAACTCGGCCGCGATGTCCTCGAGCCTCACACGGGTGTCCTCGACCACGTCGTGCAGGATGGCGGCGGCGATCGCCTCGTGATCGAGCTTAAGCTCGGCCAGGATCTGCGCGACCGCGAGCGCGTGCTGCACGTACGGCTCGCCCGAGGCACGCCGCTGGCCGGCATGGGCACGTTCGGCCAGCGCGCAGGCGCGGCGGATCACCTCGACCTCCGCGGCCGGGCGGCTCGCCGCCAGGCTCGCGAGCCAGTGCTCGAGCTCGATCACGCTCTTGCTGTCGAGGCCGGTGTGCTTGTGGGTAACGCTGACCATGGGGATTTAGATGGGCGCGCGGCCGCCCGGATTAAAGGCGATTATACGCATCGCCCGCCGTGCGCCGGCGCGCTTGAAGGCACCCGGGACATGCACTACCTTGCGCAGTAGACCCGCGTCCTCTCCAGGACCCCGACCGACATGCCCGTCGCGTTCTCCGCCCAGGCCACCCCCGGCGCGTGCCGCCCCGCACTGCTCGCCGCCTGGCTGGTGCTGGCGCTGCCGTTCGCGGCCCCGGCGCAGGAGGTCGATCCGCAGCTGCGCGCGCTGCTCAAGGCCGCGGCCGAGGCCTCCGACAGCTTCGGCGACCGCTTCGATGCCGAGGTGTGGCTGTTCGACATGTCGCGGCGCCTGGAACGCAAGCTGCCGGATGCACGCTACCGCCTCGAGCTGCTCAAGACCGTGCACTACGAGGCCACACGCGCGCGCCTCGCCCCGGAGCTGGTGCTCGCGGTCATCGAGGTCGAGAGCAACTTCGATCAGTTCGCGATCTCCTCGGCCGGTGCCCGCGGGCTGATGCAGGTAATGCCGTTCTGGCTGAAGGAGATCGGCAAGCCGGGCGACAGCCTGTTCCGCATGCAGACCAACCTGCGCTACGGCTGCACCATCCTGCGCTACTACCTCGACAAGGAACGCGGCAGCCTGCAGCGCGCGCTCAAACGCTACAACGGCACCACCGAGCACGCCTACGGCATCAAGGTCGACCGCGCGCTGCGCACGCGCTGGTACCGGCAGTGAGCCCTTAAGGCGGGTTTCGGGTTGCGGGTTGCAGGCGGAAAACCTCGAACCGCAAACCTTAGAGCCGCAAACCCCCTTCACGCATCGCGGGTCACGCGGAAATCCGCAAACGCCTGCCCTGGCACGTCGCTTGCCGTCACGCTCTCGACCCGCGCGTGCGGCGGCCCCTGCCACAGCCAGCGTTCGAGCGCCGCGAGCTGCGCCGCCTCGCCGCACGCCACCAGCTCCACCCGCCCGTCGGCGAGGTTGCGTACCCAGCCGGTGAGGCCGAGCGCGCGCGCCGTCTGCTGCGTGCCGGCGCGGAAGAACACGCCCTGCACGCGGCCGGCCACCAGGTAGCGGCGACAGTTGCTCATGGCTGCCGTGGCTAGCGCAGCAGCGCGAACGCCCAGGCACTGAGGGCCACGCCGACCAGCAGCCCGGCCCAGGAGACCCAGTGCGGCACCTCGCGTCCCGCCACCTGCACGGGCACGTGACGCACGATGCGCAGCAGATGCAGCAGTGCCACGAACACGAAGAACAGCCCGGCGACCACGATGAACAGCTGTTGTGCGGACATGCGGGGGCCCCTAGGGAAATTCGACGCGCGCGCCCTGGCCGGCGCGCAGCACGGCATCCGGCGCGCTGAATGCCACCACCACGGCGTAGCGTGGCTCCTTGCCGGCGTGCTCGGCGCTCGGTTCGAGACCGATCGACTGCACGCGCGCGGCATGGCGCTTGCCGTCGACCACCACGGCGACGCTCTGACCGGGTGCAAGCGTCTGCACCGTTGCCGCCGGCACGCGGGCGCTGGCGAGATACTCGCCATAGGCGGCCAGCACCACGAGCGGGCGCGACTCGAGCGCGGCCACCACGCTCTGCCCGGGCTGCACGCGCATCTCGAGCACCCAGGCGTCGAACGGCGCGCTGATGCGGGCGCGCGAGAGCTCGTACTGCGCCTGCTTGAGGCGCGCGCGCGCCTCCTTGAGCGCGGCCTCGGCGCGCACCACCTTGAGTCGCGCGTTGTCGAGCTCCACGGTCGAGGCCATCTGCCGCTCGTAGATCTCCTTGGTGTGCCTGTGATCGCGCACCGCCTCGTCGTAGTCGGCGCCGGCCCGTGCCACCTGCCCCTGCGCGCGCTCGAGCGCCGCCTGAAACGGCGTATCATCGAGCGCCACCAGCACGGTGCCCGGCGCGACGCGCGCGCCGGCCTGTGCCCCGACCGTTGCCACCACGCCGGACACCGGCACGCCGAGTTCCACACGGCGCGCGAACCCGAGGGTGGCGTCGAAGCCCCCGGCCGTCGCAACCAGTGGGCTCAGCCACAGCACCGCTGCCAGCAGCCGCCTGTGCAATCGCTTCATGGTGCACGCTCCTTGGGTGCGGCCGGCAGCAGCCGGCCGGTCAATGCCTCGAGCCGCGCCCAGGCGAGCGCCAGCTCGAAGTCCGCCTGGGCGGCGAGAAACTGCGCCTCGGTCAGCCGCACCAGCGCGTCGCCGAGATTGGACTGAACCTCGAGCTCGTAGAGCGAGCGCGTGCGCTCGAGCGCGGCGTCGCGGTACGCCAGGCGCTGCTGCGCGGCGCTGCGCCGCACGCGCAGCGCCTCGATCTCCTGCACCAGGTCGAGCACGGCCTGCTGCAGCTCGTGCTCGGCCTTCTTGAGGCGCGCCTCGCGACGCGCGCGCTCCGCCACCGCGCGCGCGATCTCCGCCTGGGTCTCCCCGCCTTCGAGCACCGGGATACGCAGATTGAGCCCGACGCGCCAGTCGTTGCGCCCGAGGCCGCGCGCCTCGTTGTACTGCGCGACCTCGGCCTCGCCCGTGAGCACCGGCCGGCCGCGCGCCTGCGCAGCCGCCACCGCGCGCGCGGCGGCGTCCACCTCCTGGCGCAACGCGGCAAGCGTGGGGTTGGTGGCGAGCGCCTCGCGCAACAGCACCGCATACTCGGGCGCCTCGCGGTCGAGTCCGGTGAGCACCGGCGCCAGCAGCTCGCCCGGCAGCTGCTCGGGGCGATTGAGCGCGACGGCCAGTTGCAGGCGCGTGGCAGACTGGCGCTTGCCGCTGTCGGTGCGCGCGATCAGTGCCTCGCGGTAGTGATTCTCCGCCGCGAGCAACTCGACCTCGGACACCTGGCCGAGGGCGTGCCGCTCGCGGATGCGGTCGTAGGTGACATAACGGTGCGCCATGTCCTCGTTGTCCACGGCGTAGCGCAGGTCCGCGAGCAGCACATCGAAGTAGCGGCGCATGATGGCGATGCGCCGGCGCTGGCGGCT
This sequence comes from uncultured Acidiferrobacteraceae bacterium, assembly GCA_964629975.1. Lineage (GTDB taxonomy): Bacteria > Pseudomonadota > Gammaproteobacteria > Acidiferrobacterales > Sulfurifustaceae. The sequence continues at coordinate 26,829 of CAZVUN010000014.1, forward strand.
GTCGGCGAACGCCGCCTCGCGGCTGGCGACCTCGGCGCTGGCGGCGGCCTCGAGCGCCGCCTGGCGGCCGAAATCGAGCAGCTGCTTGGACAACAGCGCGCGGGCGCGGCTGTCATTGATATCCGGCCCGCCGGCGGCGGGCTGGGCGCGCTCCGGAATGAGCTCGGCGAACAGGCGCGTGCCGGTGCGCGCCTGCGTCTCGAGCAATCGCGCCTGCGCGCGCTCGATCTCGGCCTGCGCCAGATCGAGATCGGGATGCGGCTCATCGGCCAGGGCCAGGGCCTGCTCGAGCGTGAGCGGGTTGGGGAGCGGCGGACGCTCCGCGGCGAGGACCGCCGCCGCGGCCGTGCCCAGCAGCAGGCCGCACGCCAGATGGCGACCGACAGCGGCCCCTGCTCCCGTCGCGACACGGATCATGGACGCTATCTTACGACGGCGTGGCGCGCGTGCCGATCCGCTCGGTCACGGCGCGCGGCCGCCGCCCGCCTGCCGGCGTTCGCGCTTGTAGACCGTGAAGTTCTTGCCCTGATAGGCGCCGCTCGCCACGAACTCGCCGAGCCACAGGAACTCCTCGAGCGTCATGTTGGCGCCGACCGTGCGGTGCAGTGTTGCGCCGTTGGCACCGACGAACACGAACACCGGCGTGGCGCGCACGTTGTACGCCTTGAACGCAAAGTCCTTGACCGGCATCTCCCGGCCGGCGAAGTCGGTGATCGGCGTGCTGCCGTTCTTGTCGAGGTGCAGCGGGCGGAAGTGCTTGCGATAGTACTCCTGCACGCGCACCTGATTCATGATCGTGGCCTTCATCTTCGCGCACCACGGGCAGTCCTCGTCGTCGAACATGATGAACAGGCCCACCTTGCCCTCGGCCAACGCGCCCTCGAGCTCCTCGCGCAGATTGCCAAAGCTCTGCTCGAAGAAGTGCGTCATGGCGTCGGCCGTGCCCGGCGCACCCGCGCCGGCCGGGGTGGCCGCCGGCACACTGGCCATCGGCGCCAGCACCGCCAGCAGCACGGCGGTGATTGTCCGTCTCACGGTGCGGTGCATGCGCGCGCCTGCGGTTCAGCCGGCCGACGCCTTGGGCTGCCTGGCCTTGAGCTGGCGCAACAGCTCCTCCATCTGGTCCTGGGTCACCGGCCCGACGCGCTGCGCGGACAGCTTGCCCTGCGGGGAGTAGACGTAGTAGGTCGGCGTACCGATGAACGTTCCGCCACCGAGCGCGGCCGCCACGTCCGGATCACCGATCAGGTTGGGGAAACTCAGGCCGTGGTCGTCGATGAAGGCGAGCGCCTTGGCGCGCCCGGATTCGGCATCGATCGACAGCCCCATCACGTGCGCATCGGCCTTCTTGTGCTCGTCATGGAAGAACGCCATGTGATGGATCTCACGCCGGCACAGCGGGCAGTCCGCCGACCACACCGCAACCACCGTCCATTTGCCCTGGCCGATGAACTCATTGACGTTGCGGGTCTTGCCGTCCTGGTCCTTGAGCACGATGCTCGGGCCCGCCGCCCCTGCCACCAGGGGCAGCGCCACCAGCGCCACTGCGATCCACCTCAGATACCTCGTCACATCGACCTCCTCTGCGCCGACTGCACGATTCAGGGCCGGCATTCTGCCACGGCGCCAGCGGCTTTGCCGCCACCGACCCCCTTTCCTTGGAGCCGCCAACGGCGCAGAAATTCCCCGTGGCGCCCGCCAGCGGCCAGGCCCGCACCGCGTACGCACAGGCGGCAGCAGGCGCGAGAACAAGGCGATGAACGCCGCTGCGGGCCGCGCGGCGGCGAGATCATACAGGCTCACGATCACACGGCGTGCCGGCACCCGATCACGGCGCAGGCCGCACCTGACCGGTGGCGAAAAATTGTAGGCCCGGTGGCGAGTGGCTACAATCGAATCGATTGCGCGCCGATTCCCTCGAGACCGCGGAGATCACATGGACCTGAAGCTCGCCGTGCCGGCCCTGTCGACACGCGTGCTCACCGAGGTTGAGCTGCGACCTGCGAAGGTCGCCAAGTGGCTGGAGGACCTGCCGCTGCTCAACCTCGTCGAGACGAGCCGCAAGCTGTTCTCGACGCTGATGGTCTACAACCGCATCGAGATCGAGCCGCAACAGCGGCTCGCGCTGCTCGAGCTGTATCGCCCGGTGGTGCGCGACGTGTGCGCCGAGCTGCAGCGCCAGTTCGTCGGCCTGCCGCTGCCGCTGTCCGACAAGCACAAGTCGATCGCCGAGCAGGCCCGCCAGTTCCAGGTGGAGATGGCCTTCGGCTACAAGCGCCTCGTGTTGCAGCCACCGGCGCTGGCCGCCGCGTCGGCCCGGCCGGGCCATGCCGAGCTGGCGCTGCCGATCCAGCGCGCGGTGCGCTACCTCACCGGGGTGCATGCCTTGTCGTATCAGGCGTACTCGCCGTGCCCGAGCGGCACGTGGGAGGAGATCCACTCGCTCTACCGCCACGCCGAAACCCTCGGTGTGGCGACGCTCGAGGTCGCCGACGCGCTCAATCGCAGCCTGCCACTGAGCAGCGTGGCACACGCCTACAAGCAGGCCCTGCTGCTCGACCTCGCCAACCCGTATCACCTGCCGGCGCGCCAGATCGAGCGCATTCATCATTACCTCGACCGCTATGCCTCGTTGGCGGTGCTGACGGCGGCAACGGCGACCTTCGATCCAACCTGCCAGTTTCTCATCGACCTGCTCGGCCAGAATGCCGGCATTGTCAACACCGGCGACACCGCGCTCGACGACCCGGGCCGCTACCGCCTGCTCAACACGGTGGAGCTGGCGCGCACGATCCACACGCAGTGGACGGCCTTGCAGCGCGGGGAGACCCCGCCCGCCGACGGTGTCGACAGCGCGTTCTTCACCGAAGGCGGGCAGGAGCTGTTGTTTCGTCTCGCCAACGCCTGGGGTCTGCACCCGCGACGCACGTTTCGCCGCAGCAGCGCGCAGGAGGGCGAGCTCGAGGTCGCCATCGGTATCGATGCCATCAATTACTGGCTGAACGGCGGGCGGCGCTTCGTCGTGAGCGCGGCCCAGGTCGGACCGATGCCGCAGCGCACCACCCTCGGACTGCACGAACCGAAGGCGGCCGACGACAGCACGACGCCCGAGCGTGAGTACTCGACCTGGCAGCTGCTCGATGAGGGTGCCGGCGGCCAGGCGCTGGTCAAGAAAGGCCTGATCACGACGCGGGTGCGCGTCGGCGACGTCGTGGCCACACGGCGCGCGGGCGGCACGTGGGAGATCGGCATCATCCGCTGGGTACGCAGCGCCAGCTCCTCGCACGCCGAGATCGGCACGCAACGCATCGCGCCCCATGCCGAGGCCTGCGTCGTCAAGACCTTCAACGAACGCAACGAGGAGAGCGATTTCCTGCCGGCGCTGCTGCTGCCGGAGATCGCGCCACTCAAGATCCCGCCCTCGCTCCTCACCCACCGTGGCGTGTACCGGCCGCGGCGCGAGATCTACATGGACAACGGCAGCCGGCTGTACCGGCTCGTCATCACGCAGCCAGTCGAAGTCACCGCCGCCTACGAGCGTTTCCAGTTCAGCCTGCTCGGCGCTTGAGCCGAGCGGCAGCGCGCCGGTGCGTGCCGGCGCGTGGCGGTGGCGGCGACGCGGCGCACGCGCCCCACTGCGGCAGCACCGCTGTCACCACCGCCCCGAGCAGGATGACGAACCACGACAGGTACACCCACACCAGGAACACCGGCAGCACCGCGAGCGCACCGTATATGACGCGGTAGGTGTTCGATGACAACGCAAACCAGGCAAAGGCATGCTTGGTCACTTCGAACAGCGTGGCCGCGACAACGGCGCCGATGAGCGCGTGGCGCCAGCGCACGCGGTGGTTGGGCACCACCACGTACATGAGCATGAAAGCCGCCACCTGGAAAGCGGTCGGGGCGGCCGTCAGCACGAAACCGCGCAGCCCTGCCGGCACACCGGGTCCGGCCACCAGCGGCAGCGTGAGCAGGTAGGAACTCACCGACAGGCCGAGCCCGATGAAAATCGGCCCGAGGGTCAACACCGCCCAGTAACCAAGGTAGCGATAGATGCGCTTGCGCGGCTCGGTCACGTGCCAGATGTCGTTGAAGGCGTGCTCAATCGTCGCCATGAGCATGAGGGCGGTGACGAGCAGGAACACCAGGCCCCAGGCGGTGAGGCGTCCGGCATTGGCCGCGAACTGCTGCAGATAGCCGCTCACCGCGTCGCCCGCCGCCGGCACGAAATTGCCGTAGATGAACGCCTGCACCGTCTCCATCCACGACTGGAATACCGGAAACAGCGACAGCACCGCGAAACTCACCGTGGTGAGCGGCACGAGCGCAAGCAGCGTGGTGTAGGCGAGCTCCCCGGCCACGCGCGGGCAGCGGTCGGCATACACGCGCTGCGCTACGAGTTGCAGGAAGCGGCCGAGATGGCGAAGCGGTTCAGGCATGACCGTAACCGGGGGGGCCGCCTCACCGGCTGCTTGGCGGCGGGCCCCGGGTTGCCGACAAGTAAAGCAAAAAAAGGGCCCCCACGGGGGCCCTTTTTATGGTACGGCGCAGAGGCGATTACTGCGCGAGGTAGCGCAGGTCGGACTCCTCGGTAACGCCTAGCTTCCACGCGCCGCGCGTCTTCGCATGCCGCACCGCGGCATCGATCTCGGCGCCCGAGGCGTTGCGGTTGATGGTGAACACCTGGCCCGGCTGAATCAGGTCGGCGTCCTTGATCTTGTCGCGATTGGCCTTGTAAATCAGCGGCCACTGGTACGGGTTGCCGTAGATCATGGGCTTGCTCGAGATGCCCCAGAGGTGATCGCCGCGCACCACATTATAGGTATCGTCCGGCTTGCGCACTTCCTTCGGGGCCACCGGTGCCGGCTCCGGCTTGGGCTCCGGCTTGACCTCGGCGACGGCCGCTTTCTCTTCCTTCGCCGGCTCCTTGGCCGGCTCCGTGCTCGCGCAGCCCGCGAGGAACGCGGCGCCGCAGCACAAAACCAGGATCTTGTTAAACGCTGACATTCTTGGGGTTCTCCTCATGCGGGTTCGGGCAGTGCTCTGCCAGAGGCCGCGCAAAGTTAGCACCCGGCCCGTTGGGGTGTCAAGGAAAGTACGGTTAATATCGCGCTCGCCGCGCCTACTGGCCGGCGACCGCGCGCACGCGCAGCAACCACACCGACACATGCCTGACATCCTTATTCTTTACTACTCGCGGCACGGCGCGGTTGCGGACATGGCCAACCAGATCGCGCGCGGCGTCGAGAAAGTCGCGGGCATGCAGGCGCGGCTGCGCACGGTGCCGGAGGTCTCGCCCGACACCGAGGCGAGCGCCCCGGCGGTGCCGGCGCACGGCGCGCCCTACGCCACACTCGAGGACCTGCGCGAATGCGCCGGGCTCGCGCTCGGCAGTCCGACGCGCTTCGGCAACATGGCCGCGGCCCTCAAGCACTTCCTCGACGGCACCAGCCCGCTGTGGCTGTCGGCCGCCCTGGTGGGTAAACCGGCTGCCGTGTTCACCTCCTCCTCCACCCAGCACGGCGGACAGGAATCCACGCTGCTGTCGATGATGCTGCCCCTGCTGCACCACGGTATGCTGATTGTGGGCCTGCCCTACACCGAGGCGGCGCTCACCCACACGCGCACCGGCGGCACCCCCTACGGGGCGAGCCACGTCGCCGGGGCGAACAGCGACCAGCCGCTGTCGAGGGACGAGCAGTCCCTGTGCCAGGCGCTGGGCGAGCGCCTGGCGCGCACGGCGCACGCGCTGCAGCCGCGGGGCGCTTAGCGCTCGAGACTGCGCACGAACGGAATGGTGATGCGCCGCTGCTGCGCGAGCGAGGCCCGATCGAGCCGCTCGAGCAGTTCGAACAGGGAATGCAGATCGCGCGCGTAGCGGCTCAGGATGTAGCGCGCCGCTTCTTCGCTCAACTCCAGGCCGCGGCGCGTGGCGCGCAGGCGCATGGCGGCGAGTTTCTCGTCGTCGCTCAAGGCCGGCAGCTGATAGACCGGACCCCAGCCGAGACGGCTGGCGAGATCCGGCAGGCGCAGTCCGAGATGCGCCGGCGCGCGCCGCGCCGCCACCAGCAGCATGCCGCCTGCGGCACGCAGCCGCTCGCTGAGCGCAAACAGCGCCGCCTCCCAGCGGGCGTCGCCCGCCACTGCCTCGAGGTCATCGAGGCACACCAGCGCGCTTGCCTCGCGGTTCTCGAGCAGCGCGGGCCCCAGGGCGCGGGCGTCGGCGAGCGGCACGTAGGCGGCGCTCAGGCCACACGCATGCGCCGCGCGGCAGGCGGCCTCAAGCAGGTGGGTGCGGCCGGTGCCCGGCTCGCCCCAGACGAAGAGCAGCGGCTCGCGCCGGCCGTCACCGGCGAGCGCAGCGAGCGCCGCCTGCAGGCGGTCGAGCAGCTCGCGATTGCGCCCTGGCCAGAAGTTCTCAAACGACGAGCCGTCGCGCAACCGCAGGTTGAGTGGCAGTTGCATGCTCACGGCCGTGGCACCGGCGCCGGAGGCATGGCGCCTGCCTCAGGCGTGCGGCCCGCCCGGCTTCTTCCCCGGTTCGGCCTGCTTGGTCACGCCCCACACCCACACATAGTGCGCGCCACTCGCGACCGTGGTCGCGAGCACGGCATAGATCAGGGCATCGAGCAGCAGTGGATAGGACACGCCGGTCGCCTCGTGCGCCAGGATCGCGACCACCAGCGTGATCTGCAGCAGCGTATTGAGCTTGCTCAATCGCGTCGGGTGCATGTCGGCCGTGCCAACCAGCGAGGTATAGGCGAGATAGCCGCCGACGATCAGTAGGTCGCGGAACGCGACCGTGAGCATCAGCCAGAACGGCACGTGATCGAGGATCGTGAGCATCACATAGGCGCTGACCAGCAGCACCTTGTCCGCTATCGGGTCGAGGATCGCGCCGAAGCGGCTGGTGTAACCGCAGCGCTTGGCGATGAAGCCGTCCAGACCGTCGGACAGGCCGGCGACGAAGAACACCACGAGCGCCGCCCGGTAGTCGTGATCCTTGAGCGTGAGGATCAGCAACGGTGCGGCGGCGAGGCGCGCCAGGGTGAGGATGTTGGGCAGCTGCGACAGCTTCATGGCGAGGTGACGCGCGTGCGCGGTACGGGTGCGCGGCACGCTATCGGCCGGGGCCAGGCAAGTCAAGGTTTGCGCCGCCTGCCGCGCGCACCTACCATACGCACACACCACACCGGATCGCCCGCCGCCCACGTGGAAAAGCCGCCCGTCTCCCTCACCTACCGCGATGCCGGTGTCGACATCGATGCCGGCGATGCCCTGGTCGAGGCGATCAAGCCGATCGCCCAGCGCACCCGGCGGCCGGGCGTGTTGGCCGGTATCGGCGGCTTCGGCGCGCTGTTCGAGATTCCCCCGGGCCAGTACCGCGAACCGGTGCTGGTGTCGAGCACCGACGGCGTGGGCACCAAGCTCAAACTTGCCATCGAGCTCAACCGCCACGACACCATCGGCATCGATCTCGTGGCGATGTGCGTCAACGACATCATCGTGCAGGGCGCGGAACCCCTGTTTTTTCTCGACTACTTCGCCACCGGCAAGCTCGACAACGCCACCGCCGCGCAGGTGATTGCCGGCATCGGGCGCGGCTGCGAGCAGGCCGGCTGCGCGCTGGTCGGCGGCGAGACCGCCGAGATGCCCGGCCTGTACGCGCCCGGCGAGTACGACCTGGCCGGCTTCACCGTCGGGGTGGTGGAGAAGTCCCGGATCATCGACGGTCGCGCCGTGCAGCGCAACGACACGCTGATCGGCATCGCCTCAAGCGGTGCGCACTCCAACGGCTACTCGCTGGTGCGCCGCATCCTCGAGGTCACGCATGCACGGCTCGATCAGCCGTTCGCCGGCAGCACGCTCGGCGCCGCGCTGCTCGCACCGACGCGCATCTACGTCAAACCGCTGCTCGCGCTGATGCGCGCGCTGCCGGTGCACGCCGCCGCGCACATCACCGGTGGCGGTCTGCCCGGCAACGTGCCGCGTGTCCTGCCCGACAACACGCGCGCGGTCATCGACAGCCGCGCCTGGGAGCGTCCGGCCGTATTCGACTGGCTGCAGCAAGGCGGCAACATCGCCGACCAGGAGATGTACCGCACCTTCAACTGCGGCATCGGCATGGTGGTGGTCGTTGCACCGGGCGATGCGGAACGCGCGCTTACGATCCTGCACGAGCACGGCGAGGCCGCCCGGATCATTGGCCACATCGAAGCGCATGGCGGCGAAGCGGAAGTCGCAATCCTGAAATGACCGGCCAGCGCGCGAACGCGGCGCCGGCGCATGCGAACGCCCCGCACGCCAGCGACGCCCTGCCCGCCATCGTCGTGCTGATCTCGGGGCGCGGCAGCAACCTGCATGCGATCCTGCAGGCCGTGCAGGCCGGCGCCATCCCGGCCGCGGTCCGCGCGGTGGTGAGCAACGATGCGCAGGCGCCCGGTCTCGCCTATGCGCGCGCGGCCGGCGTGCCGGTCCACATCGTCGATCACCGCGCCTACGCGACGCGTGCGCTGTTCGACCAGGCGCTGATCGAGGTCATCGACCGCTATTCACCGGCGCTCGTCGTGCTGGCCGGGTTCATGCGCATCCTGACGCCCGAGTTCATCCGCCACTACAGCGGGCGTCTGATCAACATTCACCCCTCGCTGTTGCCCGAGTTCCCGGGGCTCGACACCCATGCCCGGGCGCTGGCCGCCGGCGCGCGCGAACACGGGGCAACCGTGCATTTCGTCACACCCGAGGTCGATGCCGGACCGGCTATCATTCAGGCGCGCGTTCCTGTGCTCCCGGATGACGACCCGCAGCGCCTCGCGGCGCGCGTGCTGGCGGAGGAGCACCGCATCCTCCCGCTCGCCATCCGCTGGTTCATCGAGGGCCGGCTGCGCGTGGCCGGCAACCGGGTGCTGCTGGACGGCGCCGAACAGCCGGTGCAGGGTCTGCGCCCGCACGGCTGAGGCTGCCACCACATGGAAATCAAACAGTTAGGATGGGCTTGCGATACCCCGCCTCCCGGGGAATAAATGCCAGTCGGACCGCGTCTTTTTTAGCACTGCAACGGCCAGCGTAACCGCGCCCACGAGGTGTATGGACTTCTTCGGCTTCTTCCACAGTTCGCGTACCGGGCAGCAACGACTGGAACAGCAACGGCAGCGCCTCTACCGCATTGCCTATTCCTGGACGCACAGCCCGGCGCTGGCCGATGACCTGGTGCAGGAGACGCTGACCAAGGCGCTGCAGAAGCAGGGGCAGCTGCGCGATGCCGGCGCCGGGGAGGCCTGGCTGTACAGCATCCTGGCAAACTGCCTGCGCGACCACTACCGCCGCCAGCGCGAAACCGAGGACGTCGATGAATTGACCCTCATTGACGATGTCGGCCCGGAGCAGGTTTCCGGCCAGCAGGAGATCGTCAACAGGGTGCGTGCCACGATCGCGCGTCTGCCGCTCGGACAGCGCCAGGTCGTCACGCTAGTGGATATCGAGGGTTTCAGCTACATCGAGGTAGCAGGCATCCTCGCGGTCCCGGTGGGGACTGTGATGAGCCGACTGTGTCGCGCCCGTGCGGCGCTCAAGGAGTTGTTGACGGCGGTCCGCGAAGACAGCGCCGCGCAGGATGCGAAGATCCGGAGGATCAAGTAAATGGACCAGAAGTTTTCCCAGGAATTCCTCAACGCGTTCGTGGATGACCAGCTGACGGCCGACGAGAAGAGTCGCGCCTACCCGCTGATCAATCAGGACGAGTCGCTCAATCGCACCGTATGCGAGCTGCGCAAGACGCGCGATCTGGTGCAGCTGGCATACCGGCACGTGCCCCCGGCGCCGATGCGCAACCGTCCGGTGCGTCGCCCCGGCTATCTCGGGGTGTCGCTTGCCGCCGGCGTCGCGCTCGCGATCGGCGTGTCGATCGGCTGGGTGCTGCACAGGCCCACGATCAACGCGGCACCGGCCGCGATTAGCGCGACCCAGAAGACAGCGCCGCGCACGGTCGCCGCCCTGCCCGAGGTGGGTGACCTGCCCGCACGCCGGCCGACCCCCGCCCTCGCCTCCGCCCCAGCGCCCAAGACCGGGCAGGCCGCCCCGGCCAAGGTCCTCATCCATGTCAACGATGGCGATGCCGCGCGTCTCGGCCGGGCGCTCGATGAGATCGAACAGCTGGTGCAGTACTATCGCGCGAGCAACCAGAACTCACGCGTTGAAGTCATCATCAACGGCGAGGGGCTGGCGCTGGTGCGCAGCGATGTCTCCCCGCACGCTGCGCGCGTCGAGCGCATGCAGCAGGAATACGACAACCTCGCGTTCGTCGCCTGTCAGAACACCATTGACCGGCTGAAGCGCGAGAAAGGCATCACCGCGCAGTTGCTGCCGGGGGTGGTTGTCATCGACTCTGGTGTGGCGCAGCTCATGCGCCGTCAGCACCAGGGCTGGGCCTACATCCAGGTCTAGTCGTTCCACCAATAACAAGCTGTATCTGGCGTCACACACTCAAGCAACTCACAGGAGAAACCGATGCGTAACAACCTTTCAGTCGCTCTCATGACCGTGGCCGCTCTCGGGCTCGGTGCCAGCGCCGCGTTTGCCGCCGAGGCCCCGAAGGCACAGGCGTCCGCGTACGAGAAACAGAAGGTCGTCTATCACGTGAACAGCAACGACACCAAACAGCTCAAAGCCACCCTCGGCAACATCCAGAACCACATCAATGCCGTGGGCAAGGAGAACCTCGACCTGCGCGTCGTGATGCACGGCAACGGCCTGGGCCTCCTGCAGCAGGCCAACACCGACCCCGAGATGCAGAGCAAGGTGATCAACCTCAAGAAGCAGGGCGTTCACTTCAACGTCTGCGCCAACACGCTGAAGGCCAAGAAGCTCAACTACAAGAACGACCTGTACGATGTGTCCGAGCAGGACATCGTGCCGAGCGGTGTCGCCGAGATCGCCGCACTGCAGGCCAAGGGCTATTCGTACGTCAAGCCCTAAACGAGACGTCCCTGTCTCAGGGCCCTCGACGTGATCCCTCAGTCGAAGCCCTCAACGAGACGTCCCTGTCTCCGGGCCCGCGGCGTGATCCGCGAGCCGCGGCCCTGAGTCCGACCGAACGCAAAAGGGAAGGACCGAATAAGAAGAACAAGAACGACCAACAAG
>CAZVUN010000015.1:0-37286 GCA_964629975.1 uncultured Acidiferrobacteraceae bacterium
TTCTGCAGGAGGCGGCGTAGATGGACGCGACAACTACCTTGACAGCCGCCGCTGGCGATGCAGAAGGCGGCTTGAATACATTCACTCAACTGTCCAGGAAATCGTGGGCGGTACAGTGTCTGCTTCGTGCTCTCACAAAGACACCGAGAACTGTCGCCGATCTGCAACAATCGCAACCGGGCATGGTGGAATTCCCAGTTTCAATTTGCGATGATGATTTCGATTTGCGCCAATGCCGGTAACGGCGTTTGCGCCCGATGGCTGCGGGAGCGACGCGGGGTCGGTGTTGAACATCGCGCGAACCGCCTCCCACGAGCCACGCTGATGGAGAATTTGTGAAACTAAGGTGCAAGTTTTTCGTTGGGGTCTTGCTGGCAGCCCTGACCCTTGGTGTTGCGCACGGCTCCGAGCTCTCCTATGGGATCAAGGAATGGACTTTGGTTGGAAGTTCCGGGGCCATACGCACCGTCTATGTGTCGCCCCGCGGACTTGAGGACAAGCGGTACGTTGCCAATGTGCTGAAGGAAGTTGTGACCAGACATGGCAGCTCGGGCCCGATACAAGTAATGATTTTCAACGATAAGCGCTTTACTCCCTCACACCTTCCCATGACAAAGGCCCAGATGCTCCATCAGAAGGCGCAGTACACAAAGAACCCTTACACGGCGGTCGAGGAGTTCGTCTGGATTTCAGTAGAGAACAGTCAAGTCTCGCCTCCGCTCATGAAACACACAAAGGCCAAGATACGCCCCGGCATCGTAGCAGAGTGAAAGTTGATGATTCGCCACAGCGAGTGCTGAGCCTCTCGCATGATCCGTACCGCTGGGTTCCAGTGGTGAGTGTGTCAGCTCGCACGCAATCAAAGCCCAATTGCTTCAACATTCATACAGTATAGGGAGAGCGCAATGACTGTTGTCGCCGTAATCGGCCTTGGTTACGTGGGCCTTCCGCTTGCTGTCGCATTCGGCAAGAAGTTCCGAACGATCGGTTTCGACATCAACTCGAGCAAGGTTGAGGCCTATCAGCGCGGGGTCGATCCCACAGGCGAGGTGTCGAGCGAGGATCTGCGGGCGGCGAACCGGCTCGAACTCACCACCGATCCCAAGGCGCTTAAGGCCGCCGACATCATCGTGATTGCAGTGCCGACGCCGATTGACCTCGCCCGGCAGCCGGATTTCGGACCTCTCGTCGGTTCGAGCCGAATTGCCGGCGAAAACATGAAAAACGGCGCGATTGTGGTCTATGAATCCACTGTCTACCCGGGCGCTACCGAAGAAGTGTGCGTTCCCGTGCTCGAGAAGCACTCTGGAATGAAGTGGAAACGCGACTTTCACGTCGGCTATTCCCCCGAGCGCATCAATCCCGGTGACAAGGAGCACACCCTCGAGCGGATTGTGAAGGTGGTTTCGGGCGATGATGAGGCAACACTCGACGCGGTCGCCAGCCTCTACGCTTCCGTCGTAAGCGCCGGCGTGCACCGGGCCTCGAGCATAAAGGTCGCCGAGGCCGCCAAGGTAATCGAAAACACGCAGCGCGACCTCAACATTGCGCTAATGAACGAGCTTGCCATCATCTTCAAGCGGATTGGTATCGACACACTGGAGGTGCTCGAAGCCGCCGGTACCAAGTGGAATTTCCTGCCGTTCCGGCCCGGTTTGGTTGGGGGCCACTGCATTGGAGTCGACCCCTACTATCTGACCCATAAAGCCGAAATGCTCGGTTATCACCCAGAGGTGATACTCGCCGGCCGGCGCATCAACGACGACATGGGCAAATTCATCGCAGAGCAGACGGTGAAGCAGATGATCAGCAATGGCAACCAGGTAAAGGGCGCGAGAATTAACGTGCTCGGCCTCACGTTCAAGGAGGACGTACCGGATCTCCGCAACTCTCGCGTCATTGACGTGATCAACGAGCTCAAGACCTACGGCATTCAGGTCTTCGTGCATGACCCGATTCCCGATCCCGCGGACGCGCGCCACGAGTACGGCCTGGAGCTGGTCCCATGGGAACAATTGCCGGTCGCCGATGCGCTGGTAGTTGCCGTGGCCCACAAACCCTTTCTCAAGATGGGCGCCAGCCGCATCGCGGAAAAAATCGCTAGAGGTGGCTGTTTCATTGACGTGAAGTCGCGGTTCGATGCAAACGTGCTTAACGCGATGGGTCTCTGCGTCTGGCGCCTGTAGTGTACAAGCCCGACGTCATGCAGCGGCGCTTCCGCGCCCCGTGGCTGGCCGTCCCTGGTTGACCGCCCGCGCCGTTGTGCGGCAGGAACGCCAAGCGTAACGCATTGGATACAGTGCCATAGCACCGTAATCGACCGAGGTCTAACATAACGACCTCGGCTATCAACGGCGTATGCAGTTTTCCGTATGCTGCAGGTCTCGCCCAAAAGGGCGCGGCCGGTTGCCAGGTGCGTCCGCCGGGTCGCGAGCGATGCTGGACTCTGCGCTCGCGTGAGAACAAGGAACATGCGGAGGCCCGATATGGATTCCGACACGGTTGCACGTGATTCGCTCTGCGCTTCCATGCGTCAATGGACCATCACGCTGGCCGCCCTTTTTACCCTCGCCGGTTGCAGCGCCGGTGGCGGCAGCGACTCAGTGAACAACCCGTCCCCGCCATCCTACACGCTAACGGTGACGGTGACCGGCGCCGGTTCGATAAGCAGCAACCCCAGCGGCATCAACTGCAGCGGCGATTGCTCCCAGACCTACACGAGTGGCACCTCGGTGACGCTCACGGCCACTCCCGCCGCCGGCTACGAATTTTCCGGCTGGAGCGGCGCGGGCCTCTCCTGTCCCGGCACCGGCCCCTGCACGGTATCCATGACGGCGGCGCGATCGGTCACCGCCACCTTCAGCCCGGTCGCCGCGGCCAATTACACGCTCACGGTGACGCTGGCTGGATCGGGTTCCGTGAGCAGCACGCCCGCCGGCATCGACTGCGGAGCGGATTGCTCTGAAAGCTTCAGCACCGGGACGTCAGTGGAGCTCAGCGCCACGCCGACGACCGGCTACAACTTCTCGGGCTGGAGCGGTTCGGGGGTTTCGTGCCCGGGCACCGGCACCTGCACGGTGCCCATGACCGCGACGCGCAACGTCGTTGCGTCGTTCACCTCGGCGACGGCCTCTGGCGATCTGTGTGACGGACTGGTCACCGACAAAGCGGCCCACCCGATGACCGCACTCGCAAAGCCGGCCAAACTGCAAACCGTCACTGATCCCCAGTTCGGCACCACCATTCGCCGCATCAGCGACGTTGCGACCCACTGGAGCGCGTCCACGGGGATAATAAAGCCGGCGTATTCCACCGTGCCAGCGTGGAACGCGGACGAGTCCTACCTGATCCTGTATCACACCGGTACCAGCAGCAGCGGCCATCATCTGTACAACGGCAAGACCTACGCCTACATCCGCCGCCTCAATATCAACCCGGCCGATCTTGAGCAATTCTATTGGCATGCCACCGACCCGGACATCCTTTACTACGTCAACACCCGAACGCTGACACGCTACCGCGTCAGTACCAACACGACCGAGGCGGTGCGCGACTTCTCGGACATCTGCGCCGGGAGTATCAGCGGCGGCTCCGATCCGATGTACATGTCGTGGAATTCGGACGTGATCGGTCTGCGCTGTTCGTCCGGCTTTGTGTTCGCCTATCGCATCAGCACCAATACCGTCGGTACCACCCTTGCGACGACCTCCGGGCGCGCGCCGATTGCCTCGGCGAGCGGAACGCTCATGTTCTTCGCCAACACGAGTAGCACGCCCTACGTGCACGACTTCAACATGGCCCACGTCCTCACCCTGAACATCGCCAACCCGCTGGACCATGCGTCGCTCGGGCGTCTCGCCAACGGCCGCGATACCCATAACGCCGTCGCTTTCGATGGCGAGGCCGGCTCGCTGGTGGTCAACGACATGACCGACGGCAGCAGCCGTGTGGTCGTCGGCCCGGCGACCGGTTACCCCTATCCCCCATCGGGCCACCACGTCTCTTCCGTTGCCTTCCAGGCGCCGGGATGGGTAGCCGTGTCCATCGTCGGAAATACCGACGGTCAGAACACCCTGAACAACGAACTGGTGCTGGCCGATACCAATCCCGGCGGTAAGGTCTGTCGCGTGGCCCACCACCGCTCTTGGGGCAAGGACGGTCCCAGAGATTACTGGGCTGAACCCCATGTCGTCATCAGTCCAAGCGGCACGCGGCTGCTGTTCGGCAGCGACTGGGGCGGGGGTCCTACGGTTGACGCCTACGTCGTCGAGTTGCCGGGCTACAAGCCCTGAGCGGCTGGGGCGTCTCGCACCCGCAGATTCCCCTGATCACCGGCCGGGCCGCGAGTATTGGCCTGGATGGCAGAAACGGCTACCGGCTGGATTCCGCAACAGCCAGTACTCGACGAACGGCCGCCGGCAGGCGGGCGCCTACTCGCCGCGGGGCGGTTGCGAATGCCCCACACGGATTCCCCACACAGCCTTGGCCCTGTGACGAGAAAGGGCACGCGCGGTCATGCCTGACTGGGACTCCGTCTCCGTCGTGACCAAGCAAGCCACCCCACCATCCGTGCAAAATCGATGGCGCCTTGCACAACCCACGAAGGAATTGCCACGACCGATCGTGCCCGCGTTTTCCGTTTGGCCAGCCGGCCAAAAAAAGAACCCCGCCGAAGCGGGGTTGATGTTGGGGCATGGTGTTTATTGCTGATTCGACTACTTGTACGGCGGTGGTGCCTTGCTCGTTTTGGTATCAGTGAATGTTCTCAAATAGGCCACGAGCGCCGCTTCCTGATCGGCTGTCATCCCGAGATTTCCAACCAGAGGGCTGCCCAGCGCACCGGCGCGGTTGCCGCTGGGGTCATTGGCATTCGGAAACTCAGGAAACGGCCAGCAGTTGTGCGCCAGTGCTTCCTTTTCCGTCACGGTACCCTTGCATCGTGTGATACCGAACGCCTGGGCGGTGGCGCCGGGGACGAACCCGGTGTTGTAGAAATGCACTAAGCTCTCAAGGCTCTTGAACCAGCCGTTGTGCGTGTAGGCCTTGATGAAGTCATTTCCTTTGCGCTTGTCTACGTTGCGCAGGGTCGGCGTTTTGAAAAACCCGGGCCGGTGGAGACCGGGCGCATCAAGGCCGCTATGGCTCGCAATGCCCAGATCTGGCGAGGGCTGTCGTGGCGGGTCGAGCTGCGGTATTTCGGGATTCGCCGGCGTCCCGATGTTGTGGTAATCCTGCGCGGTATACAGCTGCTGTGGCTCCGAGCCATCGTCACGCCCGCCGGGTCCCACCGGGCCAGGATTGTCCGAATGACAGAACGAGCAGTTCGTTCGCGGCAGGTCTGGTCGCGGCGCGACGTTAAACGGCGGACCGATGGGGGCCGGAGGGGCGAACGGGTTCGGAAGCCTGTTATAGAACAGGTCGTGCCCCAGGTTTTCCTGATCCGTGAGGCCCACGAGCGGGAACTTGCCCGGCGAGTTGAGATAGTTCGGGTGAGTACAGACAGCCGGATCAGCGTCGGGCGCTCCTTCCATGCACGCGATTTCCGCCCGCAGCGCAATATCGCGCTTGGAGCTGAAGGAATTGAGGTCCTTTGAATGCTGCCAGGCGCCGACCGCTAGCATCAGTCGCTTGAAGCTGATATCGAACTGTGTCTCGGCGGCGCCCACATCCGAAGCGCTCACTGCGACCGGCTCGTCGCTGCAGTTGATCGCGACCCCCCAGACTTTCTTGTACAGCCTGGCGTAGCTCGCCGACGCGACATGGTTACAGACGGCTCGCCGCTCGATGTTCTGCTCGACCTTGTTTGGCATCGGGTTCAATGCCTGATCGGACGTCGGTCCGAAATAGGTGACGAACTGCAGCGGCGGATTCGTCAGGCCTTGAAAAATCTCCTTGCCGATATGCTTGGTGGCGCCGCTCGGAAATACCGGGCCCGGCCCGCCGTCTTCCGGATGACCATTGCCTTCCGCACGGCCACTCCAAAAATTGCCGCCACAGTAGTTGTTTGCTCCCAGACCGCCAGAGTTACACGCCCGAAAGGGCGGAATGAAACTCGCATACGCATTGGTGGGCGGCTTGAGGTTGCCTTTCGTTAGCGGGTTGGCGCCAGTAATCACCACCTGATGCAGATTGACGCCGGATACGCTTCCCGTGCCGCCAGTCTCCGGATCGTGGCAGGTGACACACGCCATGCGTGGCGGGTTGGAGATCTTGTCGAAGAACACATACTTGCCCAACAGCTTGAGGTCGTAGTCCGGTTCTGACGGATCCAAGCCGTGCACGACGACGCCCTGCGCCAGCTCGGAACCGGACTCGCCACTGCTGCACGCGGTGAGCGCGGAACCTGCGGCGATGCCGATTCCGACGAGGCCAAGCAGATAAAACGGCAGTCTCGCCGGTGAATGAAGGAATGAATGGATACCTCTTGTTGACCCCCGCCTACTGGACTTCATTGTAGTCACCCCCGGTTTTTACTTCTCGTTAGTCAATCCCTCCCCGCCTCGTGTGGCCCATGCGCTGCGCGCGACAGCCCGCACTCGGCCGATTGGCTGTGAACGAAAACATGCATGCACGTTTTCGTATCCAGATACCATTCGCAATACTCCCTGACGCGCTACGGTGCGCTGCAGATTCGCCCCGTGGCTGGTCGCGGTCGTTGCGTATTGCGGCGCGACCGCCCCAGCTGCCAAGGCAGCTCACTCGATACCATCAGCGCGATGGTCAATATCCGATAGGTGCGCGAGTTTGTCGATGGATCAGGAACCGAACAGTAGGCGGCGCCATACACGTGGACCGGTTTTTGCGCATGTCCGATGTTGTCTATACGTGCACCACGCAGACCGTATGAGGCGTGATACACGTGACAAATTCTTGACAGGCGGCCAACGCGCGCCGCGACATGCCGTTCAAGCAGTACGCGTCGGCAGGTAACGCGCACGCCCTGAGTGGCGGTGCCGCGTAGGTCATAACACGACGATTCGGTTATGATGCGGAAACCGCAGAGCGACACGCCGCTCTGCGCAGACCGTCGCTATCGCTGTTGCCGCCTGATTTGCGGCCGCAGTGTGGACGAGCTCCTGCGCTGACCGAGGCTTGATCGATGTCCCAACCGACGGCATTCGTGCTGACGCACGAGTCCAACCCTAAGCGCACCAGTCGGTCGACTAGCCTGCAGGCATTGACCATCACCCGGTCGCTAGGTCGACGCGGCGTTCGCGTCATCCGCCTCCATCCCAACCGGCTGGAGCTGAGCCTCCTGTCCCGCTACTGCGCGGGTGTCGAGATCTGCCCCAACGTCTATGACTCCGAGACCGCGCTGCTTCAATTCCTGCTGGATCTGGCCAGAAAATACGAGGGCCCGCGCGTGCTGTTCCCGGCCAGCGATGACACCGCGTTCTTCCTCGGCCTTCACCGCGAGGCGCTGCTTGAGGCGTTCCGCGTTCCCGCGGCATCGAGAACAGCCATCGAGCAAATCATCAACAAGCGCATCCAGTATGGCGAGGCGCAGAAGCTCGGGATTCCCATCCCGGAGACCTATTTTCCGGGCAATCTCGAAGAGGTTCACGCCCTGGCCGGGCAGTTGCAGGGTTACCCGTACGTCATCAAACCCAACGTCGCCCACCGTTGGCGTCTCTCCTGGGTCCAGGATCAACTGCAATCCCTCAAGAAGGGCACGACAACGAAGGGGGTCGTGGTCCGGTCGGCCGACGAGCTGGTCAATGAGTACGGGAAAATTGCCGAAGGCGACCCGGATGTGATGATCCAGGAGGTGATCGGCGGCGAGGACGAGCTTCTCTACACGTTTCTCGGCTACTTCGACGCGCAGTCACGTCCCCTCGGCTATTGCGTGCGCAGCAAGATCCGGCAATACCCCCTCAAGTTCGGATACTGCACGCTCACCGTCTCTTGCGAAAATCCGACGGTGGTAGATCAATCGGTGCGCCTGCTGCAGGGGCTCAACTACCACGGGCTGGTCGGCGTCGAGTACAAACACGACCCGAAGACCGACAGGTACAAGCTGATTGAGATCAACGCCCGCGCCGTGAACACCAGCGCCATCGCACCGGCATGCGGCGTGGATCTGCCATACATTGCCTTCCGCGATGCGATCGGCCAGCCGCTTGAGCCCGTTACGCGCTGGAAAAATGGCGTGAAGTGGATCTGGATGACCCAGGATGTTTTTGCGGCACGCGAGCTGAATCGCCAGCGGCAGATGACCTTCCGTCAGTGGCTGCAATCAATCAAGGGCAGGCGGGTACATGCCGTCTTTGCCGGCGATGACCTGCGGCCGGTGGCGCACTATCTTGCCGAGTTCTTCGGGACGCATCTTCCGAAATTGCTTTCGAAGTTGCTTCGCGGAGGGACCAAGGCGTTGACCGCGCGCCGCGCCAACGGCACCTAGGATTGGACGTTGGCCGCCGCCGTGAACGATCGCTTGGTGAGCACGAAAACGCAGACATCCGCGAACGCTTGCAGCGGCCGAAGCGCCGGTAGCGCAAGAACGCGGGCCAGCCAGCGACTCAGCCGAATCGACCGCGTGGGGGAAAGAACCTCTTTTCCGTAAACCGTGAACGGACCGTAACCGAGAAGCTTCTTCGCGCCTAGCCCGAACCCCTCGTCCTGCAAGACAGCCGCCAGCCGTGAGAGGTGGAAAAAGCGCGGCAACTCATCGCTCTCCCCTGCGCCCCTGCGCAACCCCAGTCGGCGCAAGATTGCGCCAGCCAGACGGCGGACAGCCAGCAACGGATCGAGGAGTCGGGCCAGTGGACGCTTGTTGCGCACCGCCAGTACCAGCGTGCCGTCGTCGCGCAACACACGCCGGATCTCGGACAAAACGGGCTGGTTGCTCTGCAAAAAGCTGATGACGCCGAGGCAGACGACGGCGTCAAATTCACCGTCGCGAAAAGGCAACCTCTCGCAGTCCCCGCGCAGCACCAGGGCGTCATCAGCAGCGGCATTGCGCAGGCGACCCCGGGCACGCGCCACCATGTCCGCTGACAAATCCATGGCCGTCACCTTCATGCCCGCCCTGGCGAGGTCTTCGGCGATGACCCCGGCACCGCAGCCCAGATCGAGGATGCGCGACCCCTGGGCGAGATTGCCTCGCACATATTCGACGACGTACTCGCGGCGCTGGCCCATGCTGTCCTCGAATACGTTTGCAGGATTTTCGTACAGCCGGCTCCAGGTGTGCGAGCCCCTGGCGGCAAACATGTCCTCTACCCGCTGTTTGCGGTCCAAGCCTGCCTCCCACTTAGCCGCGGGGATCAGGTGCGACGGGCGCGCCGCCGCACCATTGTCCGGACGCGATCGTTGGTCTGTTAGCACTCTTGCGATTACACATGCTCGCCCCGCCGCGCAGCGGCCGTTGCCGCAGGACTGCCAGCGACGACCCTAGGCTACCCGCGCGCCGCGCTCGACCACCGCGACGCACGAGCCCGGCAGATGAACGACGCCCTCCATGATGCAGCGCGCCGTGCGCGTTACGGTCGCGCCCGTGATGGTGGGAACGGCGCCATCGCTCGCGTACTCGATCTCGGCCTCGATCGTCCCCTGCGGATGCCCGATACGTAGGCGTCTCCTCCCCTCTCGTTCCGCCGGTGGCAGCAGCCGGCCCACAACCGATTCGGGCACAGCGGCGGCGCCGGCCATGGCGATCGCACCCGTGACCGCATAGGACTTGTGCACCTTGCCCGGATTGAGAATCCGCGACACCACGTCGGCTTGCCGCACCGAGCCGTCCGCAGCCTTGACCTGCGCCGCGCCGGCAACGATCGCCACCTTCAGCGCTGCGCGCAGAGCCCGGCCACGCTCCGCGCTCACCGCGCCGAGCGCGATCAGGCGGTCCGCCACTTCGCATCGCAGCGCGTCCACCTTCTCGGCGATCTCCTTGCGCTGTTCGATCTCTGCCGGTGTTTCGCGCCCTGTCAGCCCGAGGCCGGCGGCGGCGACCAAGGCATAGAGATTGCCGCAATCGACGATCGAGGCCTCCACCAAGCTTCCGCTCAGGTTGATACGTTCGACGGCATTGCCCGTCGGCAGCAGCTTGCCCGTTGCGCCGCCCGCCGGATCACAGAACGTCAGGCGAATCGGCGCGCCGGTTCCCGGCACACCGTCGATTCGGCAGTCCCCCTCGGTCACTGCCTTGCCGTCGGCGACCGCGAAGGTAGCCAGAATGCGCTTCTGCGTGTTGACGTTGAAGATGCGGACCGTGGTGAATGGCTCGGTCGGCGCGACGAGCCCCGCGTCGACGGCATACGGGCCGACCGCCGCGGACACGTTGCCGCAGTTGTTCGAATATCCCACTTCGGCCTTGTCGATGCCCACCTGTCCGAACAGGTAATCGATGTCGGCGTCCGCCCGGCTGGAGCGCGAAACGATCGCGACCTTGCTGGTAAGCGGGTCGGCGCCGCCGAGACCGTTGATCTGGCGCGAATCCGGGCTTCCGAAAATAGCGAGGATTGTCCGGTCGCGCTCCGCCGGATCGCGCGGCAAGTCATCGGCGTTCAGGATGACACCCTTGCTGGTCCCACCGCGCATCAAGACGCACGGAATCTTTCTGCTCATTTTCACCCCCGTGGGACATCGTCCTCTTTGTGCCGCCGGCAGCGGCCGCTTCGTGCGCGACGCCTCTCGTGGCCGGCGGGGTCTGCGCGCAAGTTCCCGTGGCCGAAGCCACCCGTCCGCGTGAGCCGTGCCATCGCGGACCGGGAAATGCGTTTCGCGCACCACGATAGCATGCCCGCGTTACGGCCAACAGACCACGCGGCGCACAACACGGAATGGGCCAACATCGGCAAGCTTCGGGCGAAAGACGCGCACCCGTTGTTGTCCGTGAAAAGGTGCGTCAACTTACCGACGCCGCGTGTTTCGTCACTGTTACGTTGTCCGCGTGATATACCAGGCTCTTTCCCGTTATGCGCCGGCGACTCACCGTTGTCCATTTACGGTAAGATCGTCCCCAACCTGTCTCAGGCCCCCGCGTATCTTTGGAATCATGCTAGAGGTCCGGCACTTCGTAGGTCGCTCTGGGATCGATGCACTGCAGGGCGAGTGGCAAACGCTGATCGAACGCCTGCCGCGGCGCCGGCACTTCCATTTTCCCGACTGGTATCGGGCCTACCTCGAAGGCTACGCCACGCACGATGGCGAGCTGCACCTGTTCGCCGCCTACGACGGCGCACGGCCGGTGGCGATCGTACCGCTGCGCTATGCACGGGAGCGCCTGCTCGGGCTGCCCGTGCGCCACTACAGTCTGGTCGCCAACGACTACATCGAGCTCGCCGACATCGTTTGCGATCCGGCGGTTTCGATCGACCAGGTCTTGGCCGCGCTGATCGGTTACCTTGACACGCACCGGGCGCTCGGCTGGGACATGATCAGCTTCCGGCATGTCCTCGAGGAATCCCCGATCCTTGCCGCCGACACCGCGGCTTTCTGGCGAACCTTTCTGCGGCCGCATCGGGGTTGTTACTACCATATCCTCGATCAGCCGTATGAGACTTATTTTAGGTCCCTCTCGAAAAATACCCGCAGCAGCCTCAAGCGAGCGCGCAACAAGCTAGCCGAAGCCGGCGGCGGCACCTATCTCAGCACCCGCGATCCGGCGCAGCTTCCCGCGTACTATGAAGAATTCCTCGAGGTCGAGGCCTCCGGCTGGAAGGGCACGCACGGCGCCGGCACCGCCATCAAGCTCAATCCCCCGATGGACCGCTTCTACCGCTCGCTGCTCCAGTCTTTTGGTCGAGCGGGGCGCTGTGAGATCCAGCTGCTCCGGCTCGGCGAGGTGGCGATTGCCGGTCAGCTCTGCCTAGTTTGTGACGATACACTCTACACACTAAAAATCAGCTACCGCGAGGACCACGCCCGCCTCGCCCCCGGACAGGTGCTGAACGAGCTGATGCTCAGGCACTACAGCGAATGCGAGAAAGACATCCGCCACATAAATTTGATGACTGACCCGGCCAGTGATCGCCAGTGGCGCCCCCAACGCCTGCAGGTCTCGAACCTGTTTGCCATGAACCGCACGCCGGCCGGGGCCCTCGCCTATCTGCACCTGCGTGCGCGCGCGGGAATCTCACAGCGGTTGCGTGGGACCCGCCCCTCTGCGCAAACGCCAGCGATGCCAGTTGTGCCATCCGCCGACGCTCCGGCGGACCCGCGGTCCGCAGGCGCGGTACCACCGCATGATAGCCGTCGTGCGCCAACCTCGCGCTGACCACTCGCTTCGCTCGGGGCAGCCTGCGCATCGAGCTGGCCCCTAGGGCCGTGCGCCAGGTTATCGGAAGCTTGCGCGCACACTGAAGTGTGCGTCGCACGTCGACGCACGCCACGCCCACGATCGTCGGCATCAACGCCTGTCCCGTCGGCATCACAACCGGTTGGTCAGCCAGTACCATAGATACCCTACCGCCTCGTGATACGCCGTCGTGGTCTTGAGCAGCGCGCTCATTTGCGGCACCAGCATCCTGGGCCATTTCGTCCGAACCCAGGTGTATTCGACCGGATAGGCGCATACCTCCAGCCCTTGGTGGCGAAACGCGGCCAGGGCGCGCGGCATGTGTACCGCGGAAGTCACGAGGCAAATCGGGCCGGTCGCCGGCATCTTGCCGACGAGCCGGGCGACCTCTTGCGCGTTCTCAAAGGTGCTGTCCGACTCGCGCTCCAGCATCACGCGCTCGGCGGGAAAGCCCAGCGCCTGTGCCAAGGCGCCCATCAGATCCGCTTCGCGCTCCGCCCGCCCCGCCCCGCCGACGAACAGGAGGCGGCTGTTCGCCAATCGCCGCGCCAGATTGACTGCCTCGATGGTCCGCCGCAGGCTCGCCTCCTTCAAGCTGCTGATCTCGGTGACATCGGTGGGATAACCGCTCATGCCGCCGGCCAGCACGACGATCAGGCTTTCGCGTTTGGCCGTGAGTTCGCATTGCGGCTCCCGCATCGACGATCTTTCGAAGATACCCACCGCGAGATTCGCGCCGAGCGGCGTAGCCGCAGCGAAGTACAGCAGCGGGGCCGCTGCCGCGGCCCAGGGGGCCCGGGGCCGCGGCCGCCGCCAGCCCAGCCACAGTGAAAGGCCCAACAGCACCCACCCGATGATCGCCACCGGCTCGATAAGCGACTGCATCGCGGGCGCAGGTCAGGGTCGTGCGGCGGCCGCCGAGTACGCTGCCGGGGCGGCTGCGCCGAGATCAATCAGGTAGCTGCTCACCCGCCGGCGCTGCCAGTTGCTCGCAAACACGATCTTGCTGCCGTCGCGGCTGGTCACCGCATGTTGTTCGGCAAAGTAACCGCCATCGTCGCGGTCGCTGTGGTGGTGCGCCACCCGCCGCACCTCCCTGCTTCCGTCGAGCTTCAGCCAGAAGATCTCGAAGTCATGATTGGGATATTTCTTGTCCGGCCCCTGTGTCGAGATCAATGCCCAGCCGGGAAGATCAAGGTTCCGGCACGAGACGTGCGGCGTCGACTCCCAGCCAATCCGCACGCCGATCGTCACGCGTCCGGTCGCCAGATCGGCGATGTTGATGTTGCGATTGCGGTCGAGCTGGTGATCCGCTCCGTCGTAAACCAGCGCCTCCGATCCGTCCGCCAGCAAACAGATGTCGCCATGACCGAATGAACCTTTCGGCAGATCGCGCAGGTGGTTCATGTCGATATCGTAGACCCGTGACCGGTCCCTGCCCATCATCACCACGTAGCGCCCGCTGGGACTGACGCTGATCCAGTCGGACACCATTCGGCGCACGACGGGGATGCGCCGGCTCACCTTGTCGTTGATGACATCGTATACGAAAGCCTCCACCGGCTCCTCGTTCCGCTCGCCGGCCAGCGCGTAGTACCGGCCCGCCTTGTCCATGTTCCCTTCGTTCCGGCCGCTCGCCGCCTCGTACTCGCTGAAATCGCGCAACAGTTTCTTCGAATCGTTTCGAATGTCGTATAGATACATGGCGCGAACGTCGCGGGAGTTTCCCGCCGTTCCCATGTAATAGAACAGGTTCGGATCGGTCCGATGCCACTGGATCTCCGGATCGGAGCTGCCGACGCGCAGCTGCTTCATCGGCTTCCAGGTGCGGGCGTCATACAGCCACGTGCTGCCGTTGCTGCCGAACATGATGGCGCGCGTGCCGTCGGCATTGAACGGGTCAGACTTCGAGTAGTAGTGGCGGATGCGCGTCAGGCCCGGCAGCTGCAGGGGGTCGGTGATGCGGGTGATGGAGGTGCCAAAAACCGGATCCCTGATCGTCTGGTGCAGCGCCGGCGCCGGGATGTCAGGCGCGGGACGGATTGTGTGATCGTTCAGCAACCCGGCAAAGGGAGGACTGGCTCCCCAGGCCGCCGCAATCGCCGCCGTCGCCGCCATAGCCAGCACAGAGCCTCCTAACCCGCCACGAACACGCGCCATCGCCGTTGCCTCCAAACTGAGAATCAGCCGTTCTGCCATTGCAGGTAGATTCGCTCGTCGCCCGCCACCCAGGCGCGGCGCGAAAACAACCGCTCGACCCGTTCGCGCGCCGCAACGCCGAGGGACCGAAACCTGTCGTCCTGCACGATCAGGCGCATGCACGCGGCGAGCTGCTCGACGCTGCGCGCCTCAAACAGATAGCCGGTCACCCCTTCCTCGACGACCTCCGGGCAGCCGCCGATACGCGGCGCGATGACCGGCTTGCCCGCCGCCATCGCCTCGCGCGCCGCCAGCGGAAACGACTCCCGCGTCGAGGACAGCACGAACGCATCCAGCAATGCCAGATGATCGGGAATGTTGCGCTGCATACCGGTAAACACGACCGCGTCCGCGACGCCGCGATCCTGCACCTGCCGTCTGACCGCATCCAGCAGCGGCCCGTCGCCGATGATCAGCAGGCGCACATCCGGGTCTTCGCGATAGACCCTCGCAAAGGCATCGACCAGATAGACGTGCCCTTTCTCCTCCGACAGCCGCGCGACGATGCCGAACACCCGGTGCCGCGCCGGATCCAGGCCGTAGCGCGCGAGCAGCGCCGGATCGCGCGGCCGGATGATGAAGCGGTCCGTATCGATGCCGCTGTGAATCACGATCGACTTGTGATCGCTCAATCCGCTCGCCAGCAGCCGGTTGCGCTCGTAGTGCGACTCGAAGATGACGAAGTCGGCGCAGCGCTCAAGAATCCTTCCGGCGTAACGGAAGTGAACCGGGTTGTGGATGTTGTGAATCGTGGTAACAACCGGGACGCGCCGGCCATGCGTGCGCACGCGGTAGCGATAGGGCAGCAGGCGCAGGGCGATGTAGGTCGCGATCGTCGAGCGGACCGACTGCGGGGCCACCAGCTCGATTGCATGTTCGCGCACCGCGCGGCGCAGCGCCCGCGCCGCGCGCAGGAATCCCCACGGTCCACGGTAGTGGAAGTCGATCTGCACGTGGCGTGCGCCCTTGCTCTTGAGCTCGTCCAGCAGCACGCCCGGGGTCGTGGCCACGAACACCTCATGGCCACGCGCGGTCAGATCCTCCGAGAGCGTCAGAATGTCAGATTGCACTCCGCCAATGCCAAACGGCTCGGTCATCAGATAGAGAATCTTCATCGATGCGGACTTCCTAGGCTGTTGCACCGGACGTCAGTGCACGCGCCCGGGAGAACTGCCGCTCCCGGCGCCGATGCAGCATCCAGTGGATCGGGTCGTAGGCGCCCGCCAGCTTGAGCGCCAGTTCGCGCGCGCCATCGCGGTCGGTTACCTCGGTACGACGCAGCGCATAAAGATCCGCGCCGCATCGGTTGACGCCGGGCGCGACAGTGACGGCGGCGCGATAGCCCGCCGCCGCGACAATCTGCATTTCGCGGCGCGTAACATCGCCGCCGGGGTAGCAGAAGAAGTCCACCGGCGCGCCCAACTGGCGGGCAATGATCTCGCGGCTGCTTGCGATCTCGGAGGTCGCCGCCGATAGGTCAACGCGCGACAGGAACGGATGGGTCACGGTGTGCGAGCCGATCGAGATTCCCGGCTCGCGCGCCAGCGCCCGCACCTCGTCCCAGGAAAGGTGCAAACCGGGCTTTTTGGTTCCATAGCGCGGGTGTGACAGGGTCTGGTCGCAGAACCCGGTGGTCACGAAGATCGTTGCCGGCACGGCGTATCGGCGCAATACCGGCAGGGCATGCAAGAGGTTGTCGCGATAGCCGTCGTCAAACGTCACGACCACGCCCGGCCGGGTCGCCCTGTGCGTCGTCAATTCGGTCACGGCCTGCGCCAGGCTGATCACCCGACAGTGCTGCGCGAGGTAGGCGATTTGCTCCTCGAACCGCTCGGGGCTCACCGTGAGCTGGTCGTAGGCCGGCAAGCGGTCGACGCGGTGATACATGAGTATCCGCAGGCCCGGCCGCAGCAGATGATACGGCCACGCGCCAACCATCAGCCCGTAGGGCGCGACCGCGCGCAGGACTCGCCTCACCTGCCCACCCCTTCGGCCACCGGGAACCCGCCGGCTGGCAACCCAAGTCGCGCCGCGTAAAGCGACTCGTAGGCCCTTGCCGTACGGCCGATGTCATATCGGACCAGCAAGGTCTCGCGTGCCTGCTCGCCGAGCGCCCGCCGTAAGGCCGCATCACTGACGACCCGCTGCAGCGCCGCGGCGAGCGCGGCCGCGTCGCCGGCAGGCGCCAGCAGGCCGTCGCATCCGTCGGTGACGACATTCGGGATGCCCCCGACCCGCGTGGCCACGATGGCCTTGCCCATCGCCATGGCCTCCAGCAGCGTCATGGGCAGCCCTTCCCAGCGCGACGGCATGGCGAGCACATCGAGCGCCGCAAGCAGCCGCGGAACGTCCGCGCGCTGACCGGTGAACGTCACGCACCCCTCAAGCCCGTGTCGCGCCACCTCGGCCGCGATTTCGTCGCGCAGTTCCCCGGAGCCAACCAGCAGGCAGTGCGTGTCGATGCCTTGCGCCGCCAAGCGCGCCAGGGCCGCAATCAGGTCGGCGTGGCCCTTGGCCGGGTGCAGGCGGCCCACGAGCCCAATCAGCGGCACCTGTTGCGGGATTCCAAACTCGGCCCGCACACCTTCGCCGGTCGCACCCGCGAGCCGCTGCAGATCGATTCCGTTCTCCACCACGGCAATGCGGGACTTCGGTATGCCGTCACGCTCGGCGAGCACCTGCGCCACCTCGGCACTCACCGCGATCACCTTGGTGGACAGCCATGCCAGCAACCAGTCAATGCGGCGGTGGAACGCGTCCTTCCAGACGTTGGTGCTGTGCACCGTCGAGAACACGCCCCGCACCCCCGCCAGTCGCGCCGCCACCCGCCCGTAGGCATCCGCCGTGAACAAATGGGTGTGCACGACATCCGCGCGTTCGCGCCGCAACCAGCGAACCAGCCGCCACAACAGCGCCGGAGAATAGGTCGTGCGCCGGCCCAGCACCGTGACCGGCACCCCCATGGCCTCGATCTCCCGCTCGAGCTCGCCGCCGCGCACGAGGCAGACAACGCTGAATCGGTACGCGGCCGAGCGATGGCGCAGCACATCGGCCAACAGGCGCTCGGCGCCATCCGGCGGCAGCTCGTCGATCACGTGAACCACATGGGGACGCGCCGCGGTCATGCGCCCTCCTCGGCCGGCGGCGCCGAATCGGCCAGCTCCACGGTCAGTCGCGACAGCGCCGCCAGATAGATCCAGAACGGGGCCGTGACGGCGATGTCCACCATGCGCGAACCGAACATATTCACCGCCGCCACCCCGGCAACCATCGCCACGGCCCCGAGCCCGACGCCACGCGCAAACGACTCGTCGCCGCGCCGGTACAGATCGGCCCCCATACGGTACATCCGGAAAAACAGCAACAGCAGCACCACCAGTGCCGGCACCCCCATCTGGGAGCTGAGGTACAGATACATATTGTGGTTGTCCGATTCCACCACGTCGTACTCCGTGTACTGGCCCTTGAGCAGCGGAAACGTCTTGAAGCCCTTGCCGAACAGCGGGTTTTCGAGCGTCATATCAATTGCCGCGTTCCACAGAATCAGGCGCGTCTGCGAGCTGGCATCGAGCTCCTCCTTCTGACCGCTGTCGACGGTCAGCTGCTCCATACGCGCCTGCAGCGATTCCGGCATCAGTTCCGGCATGGCGACCAGCATGCCCAACCCCAGCGCGCCCATGAAAAACAGAAACGCCTTTCCGCGCAAATAGGCCGCCGCCACCCCAGCCAGTGCCAGCCCGATATAGGCGCCACGCGAGAATGTGGCGAGCACCATTTTCGCGAGCGCCAGGAAATACGGCACCAAGAACCAGGCTCGGATATTCCCCATGTGGGAGAGAAAGAACCCCATGAACGGGGTGGCCGTCATGACCAGGAACGCGCCAAAGTCATTGGGCTGGTTCTGCGGGCCGAGGAGGCGCGCCTTCTCGATGCTGTCGAGCCAGCGCTTGTCCAGCCACTCGAGCACACCCAGTCCGAGAACCACCAGCGACCCCAGCATCAGGTACACGACGACACGCCGCGCCATGGCGCCATCGCGGATCAGGCGCAGGAACGCGAAGAACACGATGAAATGATCGAGCCAGTGTTTGATGTCACCCGAATACGTGGTGAACACGTAGCCGACCCCAAGCCGCATGCTGGCGGTAACGACGGAGATCAGCACCAGCACGCCAAACAGTGCGACGAGCTTTGCGGCGGGCAGGGCGCGGCGCCGTTCCTCCGTATCACGGTTCGCTTCCAGAACCCAGGCAAACACCAGCAACAGCAGCAGCCCGTTCGTTCCGTTGATTCCCGGGGCAAGCGGCACGACGAACATCTTGTTAAGCGGGATATAGAAGATGAATGCCGCCAGCAGCCACTCCGGATCCCGCAGGGTTCGCGCGACCAATGCGAGGCCGAAAAGCAGCGCAAACGAGTACAGCATCCACGACGGCAGTCGCAGGTCGAGAATCGTAATCGCCGCCCCCAGCAGCGCCGGCACGGCGAGGAACATGAGCGTTGCGCGCAGCGGCGCGCCGCCCCAGCCGCGAGACGTGCTCGTGTCGCCTTTCTCGGCTTGCGCCGCGGCAGTCAGGTCAAGTGGAGAGCCGCTCATACATTGCATGGTAAAGCCGGTTTCCGGCGACCCGGCGAACAATCTCTTTTGCGCCGGCCACCGCCTGTGCGCGCGCCAGCCAGTGCCAGTCGCCCCGCGCAATCCGGGCAAACTCCGCGAGCGGCGTGGCGTGGCGGATCGCCACGCGCCGGACGATGCCGCCGCGGGCAAACGCCGCGGCATTGCTAGCGCCCACCTGCGACGAGAAGAACAGGCGATAACCCGCCGCCAAACCCGGCGCGATCTGGGACTGCCGAAACCGGCCACCCGGAAACGACAATGAAGTCACGGCGCGACCGGTATGGCCTTCGATCGTTTCTTTCGACTCTCGATACTCGGCCGCCACTTCCGCCGGCGACAGATCATCAAAGAAGCGGTGCGTTTTGCCGTGCGACCCGATGGTCATGCCCCCTTCGGCCATCTCGCGCAACTCCCGCCCCGTGCAGAATCCGCGCCGCTGCCCGATGAAGTCGGAGGTCACGAAAAATATCGCGCCGAGACCGCGCTCGCGCAGCAGCGGATAGGCAGTGCGGTAGTTGCTGCCGTGGCCGTCGTCGAACGTGAGCAGCACGCCGCCCTTGGAAGGCACGGCCTGCTCCGGAGCGCCCGGCGACGGCGGCCGAAGCACCGGCAGTCCCAGCTCGGCGAGCGTGTCAAGCTGGCGCAGGAACTCTCCCACCTCGACGGCGTAGGGCCGGTCCGCCGGATCGATCGCGTCCCACTCGCTCGCACTCGCATAGAGCGCGTGGTACATGAGCACCATGACCTGACTCATGTCTTCTCCCAACGCGCGTCGATGCCGCCGGCCAACGCGTTGCGCATGGCCAGCACCGCCGCCCAATTGAGCTCGAGAAATACCACGGCGAAGCTGACCAGCCGATTGCGCCGCCACCCGACGAAGGCGAGGCCGGCCAGCGAGGCCGCGTAAAACAGCGCCTGCGCTGCGGCGGCGAGGGTGTACACGGCGCCGGATGCAAGAAACGACGCGCCCAGCATGCAAACCAACGCGTACGGCACGAACAGCCGAAAGACCTTGTGTGAAAGGAATTGCACCCACACCGGATTGTGCCAAGGCGAGAACATCCAGGGGTGACGCGCGAACGCCTGGAAGTTGCCGGTCAGTGTCCGGATCTTTCGCTTGCGCTCGCCCGGCGTGTCCTGCTGCAGCTCGTCGTAGATGACGGCGCCGGCCTCGAAAACGACCCGCCGGCCGCGGCGCACGATCTGCATCGGAATCTCGAAATCGTCGAGCAGCGCATCTTCGCTGAGCGGCACGTAGTCTGCGCGGCGGATGGCATAGAGCGCCCCGGTCACTCCGACGGTCGAGGCGAAGCGGCTTTCCGCCCGGCGTATCCACTTTTCATAACGCCAATAGAGACCGATGTGCGCAGCCGCGTGCGTGACCGGATCGCGGTGCACCAGCTCCCCGCTCACGGCGCCTACCTCGGGGGATTGCAGGCGCGCTACCAGGTAACGAACCGCCTGCGGCTCCAGCACCTGGCGCACGTCGGTGAATACCACGATCTCGGAGGAAACGTGTTCCAGGGCGCGATTGAGCGCGTGCGGCTTGCCGCGGCGCGGCGCGTAGGCGAGAAGCTCGACGTCCTTCTGCGCGGCAATGAGATCGTTGGTCGCGTCTGTCGAGCCATCCGACACGAACAGAACACGCAGCCGGCCCGGCTCGTAATCGAGGGAGCGGAGGTTCTCGATCTTGGCGAGGACGCGCTGCTGTTCGTTGTATACCGCCACCACGATAGTCACGTCCGGCCAGGCGCGCAGCCGCTTCGGATCGGCCGCCTCCTCGGCACGCAGCCGCGACAGCAGCCAAATGCCGACCGGGTACAGCACATAGGTGTAGGCGACGAACGCCAACGAGACCCAGAAAATCAGTGCGGCGATCTGCATGGGTCAGTGTCCCGCCACCAGCCAGGCAAAGTCGCCGATCGTCCGTCCGCCAGTCGGCTGCCGGCGGATGGCATAGCAGTCCATTCCCCGCTGGTGTATCCCCTCGATGGTCGAGAACGCCAGCTCGAATCCGCAGCGCCGCAGGATCTCCTTCGTCTCTTCCGTGAAGTCCTGCGCGCGCCCGTTCGGGTAGGCAAAGTAGCGCGGCGCCTGTCCGGTCTCGTCGCAAATGCGGTCCCGGCACGTCCGAATCTCCTCCTCCGCCTCGCGCGCGCCTACCTGAGAAAGGATGGGATGGGTGTGGGTGTGGCCGCCGTAGCGCGTGTACTCCATGGTTGCCCGCACCTCGTCCCAGTTGAGCATCTGGCGCCCCGCGGAACCGTCGTACGGATCAACATCGAGCGCGGTGAAAAGCTGCGCCAGCCAGCGGGTCCGTTGCGCATCGGGCACATTCTTCAGGAACGACTTGCATGCATCGACGCACGCATCGCGCGCGGGCGCCGACGACAGCGCCTGGCGGCCTCCGTCCCAAGGCAGCTCCACGAACGGGCGGCGGCTGCGGTGTACCGCCCAACCCACCGCGTCCGTCCAGATCAACCCGCCGCGGTCGATGAAGGAGGTCGCGAGGAACACGACGGCCGGAATACGCAGCTCCTGCAGCACCGGGTAGGCATGGTCGTGGAAGTCGCGATAACCGTCGTCGAACGTCACCAGCACCGCGGGACGCGCCGTGCGCTGCCGCCCCTCCAATACGAGTTGGAACTCCTCCGGTGCGATCGGCGTGCAACGACGTCGCACCCAGCGCATCTGCTGGCGAAAGCGCTCGCGCCCGGGACCGGGAAAGGCCCCGCCCGCATCCTCGATGCGGTGGTACATGAGGACCGTGATACCCTCCCCGCGGCCCAGACGCGCCGTCACCGGCCAGCCGACCGGCGACGCCACGAGCGCTTTGCCAAGCCGGCGTATCATTCACGAACCCGCCACGCGTGCCCGCACAGCCGCAAACATCGCCACGGAGGTCTTGCGGTCAAACGCCAGCACCAGCAGTCCGTAGCTCAGCGCGCCGGTCAGCACCTTGGCCGCCAGCGCGACCACGCCGTGCCCGAACGGCGCCTGCGTGACAATCACGTACATCGCCAGGGACAAGAGCCCGTAACGGACGATACTCGACCACGGGACGCCCAGCGGCAGCCGGTCGCGGGTCAGCAGGACGGTGAGCGCCGCGAGCACCAGCGCGCTCAGAAGCGTTGCGACCGCCGCCCCCACGATCCCGTACAGCGGAATCAGCAGCAGGTTAAGGACGATGTTCAGCCCTGCCGCCGCCACCACCCGCACCATGATGAGCACGGTGTGCTTGTGAATGTAGAGGCCCGCGCCCAGTATCACCATGCCGCCCTGAATCACAATGCCCGCCATCACCCACGGAATGATGGCGGCGCCGGCGCGGTACTTCTCCGAGGCCAGCAGCACCAACAGATCCTCCCCCACGGCCGTGAGCCCCGCGATGATCGGCATGCCGAGCAGCAGGTAGTAGCGCAGCGAGTCCTCGAGAAAACGACGCGTCTCGGCCTCGCCTTTTTCCTCCCACAGGCGCACGTACATCGGAACGATCGCCTGTCCAACCGAGGCGATCGCGATCATCTGCACGTACTCGCTCATGTTGTAGGCCGCTGAGTAAAGACCAAGCGCCTCGCCCCCGAGCATCGCCTGAATCAGGTAGCGGTCGGCGACATTCAACACAATACGGGCAACCTCGAAACCCAGCATCGGCACGCCGAACACCACCATCGCCCGGAACAAGCCGGGCGAAAAGCCTCGCGGCGACACGTCGTGATGCCGCAGCAACCAGACTGCGAGAACCACCAGCGCCAACACTTCGGTGATGATCGTCGCGGCGTAGAAACCGTACAGACTGCGGGAGATGAAGACCAGCGTCACGACAATCGCCCCGAGACCAAAGTATCTGACCGCCACCTGATAGATCGCGAAGGCGCCGCTGCGCAGCTGCGCACGCATCAGGTTGATGAGCCCGTTGTCCACAATCCGGACCAGCGTCAGAACCGCCGTGAAAAGCAGCAGGCCGCGCACACGCGCGTCGTTCCACCACGCGGCCGGCACCAGTTGACTGAAGGCGACCCAGACCAGGGTCACCAGGACGCCGAGGCCGGCCATGCCCCACAGCACCGTCGCGTGGAACTGCGTCTCGGTCCACTTGGAACGGCCGGCGACGACCTCGCCGTGCATTCGTACGATGGAGTGCTGCAGGCCGAATTTGCCTACACCGACGACGAACATCAACGCCGCCGACACCAGGTTCATCAACCCGTACTCCTCGACACTGAAGATGCGTGTGAACAGCGGAAACGACACGATGCTCGCGACGGTCACCAGCAGACTGCCGGCCGAATAGTTCGACGCGTGGCGAAGCAGGCGGCTAAGCATGATCCACCGGTTGCGCCAACGGTCCGGCCGGTGCAGCGCCGGACGTGCGGGTTCGCATGTCCTTCATCTGCTTCTTCAACGCAGGCAACCAGTCATGGCGCAGACGATAGGCCAGCGCCGCCGGGCTCCAGCGATAAGCCCTGTGGTAGTAGGTCTCGCGCTGCTCCTTGGCCCACTGCGTCTTGTATTCGTATTCGCCGCGCAGCATGTCGAAAACGCGGTTGCCCTCCCCAATGGCATGCTGGATCGCATAGCCCATCAGCACCAACCCCGGACGCAATTTGGCCAGGGCTGGATCGAAACCGCCCTGGAAGTAGTGCACCTGGTTGCGGAACCGATAGAAGTAATACATCGCGACAACGTTGCCGCCGATCTCGAGGCAGTAGAGGCGCAACCACCCGTTGGCCTGGCAGCTGTGCATAACCTCGCGATGGAACGCGGTGTACTGCGCCGTAGAGAATGCGTGCTCTTCGCCGCGCTCCTGCCAGCGCAGGCGGTGCAGGGCCACAAGACGGTCGATGGCCTCGTCAAGCCGTGCCGCGTCCTCCCAGAGGAACAACCGCGCGCCCGGCTGCGCCTCGATCCGCCGCCGGGTTTGACGCAGCGTGTAGCGCCGATCGCGGTGTTGTGCGTCGAGATAGGCCTCCCAGCTGTCGGGCAGAACCAGGTACGAGATGCGCGCGCTGATGCCCTCGGCGCCTCTGTCCCGTCCCGCGACTCCGGACAGGGCATGTCGAAACGCTGAATCCCTCGCCATGTCGGTCAACAGCAGCACGTCCCACGGACCCGCCTTTCCCACCACGTATTCGGCCAGCGCCCGTGCCGCTGCCGCCTCGTGTGCCGGATCGAGCAGCGCGTCCAGATCGTCCGGCGAGGTGTCGCCGCCGGTGCCGACGAACCGCAACGTGCGCACCGGCACGAAACGCAGCACCCGCGTTCTTTGCAGGTAAACCGGCAGAATTCCAACCACCGTGTCACCCCGGCGCGCTACCAGCAGGCGCAGCGCGTGACCGTCGCCGTAGTGACGCCACCAGGCGCGCAGCCATTCCCAGCTCAGGAACACGCTGGCGATGCGCGCCCGCGCGAGCAATGCGCTCCAGTCCGCGCGAAGCGCATCGAAACCCGCCGGGTCACTGACCACGCTGACGTGCACGGCCGCGGTTTCACGCATGGCCGGCCCCGAAGGTTTTCGCCGCGTCCGCAAGGCCGCTGAAGGCGATGCCCTCGCCGCGGCACCAGTGCAATACGGCCGACAGATCATCGAGAAAACGCTGCACCTCGCCGTCTGTCTGGGGATAGGGGCTCGCCTTCGCGATCACCTCCATCGAATGGAACATCATGTTGAGCACCACGATCGGGCGGTCGCGGTAGCGGCGCAGGTGATAGCGCAGAGTCTCCTTCATCGAGTCCACGCCCGAGAACCACGGGCGCAGCCAGTGCGGACCGCGAAACCAGCGCCGCCGCATGGTGACCGGCACTTCGAGAAGGTCGCCGCGCCCGTCGGGAGCGATCGCGGCAAGGGCATCGGGGCGGGGGAAGTATGGCTGCTCGGGCGCGCCGCGGTAGTCGACGTCGCCGTCGGGATGACGCCAGCGGATGTGCGGTGTGACGCTGCTGTCCGCGAGGTAGCCGAGCTGCGCGAGCGACCGGATGGTATTGGGGCCGGCGCCGAAACGCCCGGCGCGAAACGAAAGCGGACGACAGCCAAAGCGTGAGACGAAGATATTGGTGAGGTTCTCGAGCTTTCGACGCTCCACCTCCGGGGCGCAGTGGCACTGAAAATCCGGGCTGTCCACGCCGGCGTAGTCATGGAACTTTTTCTCCGGTTCGATGAACGCCGAGTGCAGGTGCGTGCCGTACTCATGCCTGCCCTTCAGCGCACGCAACGCTGCGACGCTCGCTTCATCCTCCATGACCTCCACCGTCAGCAGGTAGGTCGGCACCGCCCCGGCCGCGTCGAACACCGGTTGCAGGCGCTGAGGAATTCCAACCGTGATTGAGTCGAAGCGCAGCGGCTTGGAACGAATCCAGTGCGGATCATGATCGCACTCGGTGTCGATCGTGACCAAGAACAGAACCTTTTCGGCTTTACTGGCCATAATCAGCCCCACCGGCGCCGCCGCCGTCGCGGATTGAGTACGCTTTCGCGAACGCGCGATTCACGTCAGAGCTCCCGGCGATAGGCCATTTCGAGACGCGCCATCACGCTCGGCAGTCCAAACTCTCGCTCGACACGCAGGCGCGAACGTTCTCCCATCCTGCGCGCCAGCGCCGGATCATCGAGCAGCCGCCTGATCGCCGCCGCCAGCGCTGCTGCGTCTCCGGCGGGCACGAGCAGGCCATTGTCCCCGTCCGTCACCAGATCGATGTTGCCGCTCACACTTGTGGCCACGATCGGCAGGCCGGCGGCCATGGCTTCGAGCACGGAATTGGGCATGCCCTCCTGGAACGAGGGCTGCACGTAGATGTCGGCGTCGCGCAGCAGTGCGGGAACGTCGTCTATGTCGCCCCGAAACTCTATTCGCTGGCCCAGCCCGAGCTGCTCGCTGCGCGCCTGCAGCTCCCCGCGCAGATCCCCGTCGCCCGCGATCACCAGGCTGGCACTGTGCGCCGCGGCCACGGCGCTCCAAGCCTCCACCAGAACGCGGACGCCTTTCACCGGCTGCAGCCGCCCCGCGTAGACCACTCGCACCGCCGATCGCACGGCGTGCTCGCCGGCCGTCCTTGGGGTGTAGCGGGGAAGGTCCACACCGTTCGGTATCATCCGCAGGCGTTCCTGCGGATATCCGGCCTCGAGCAGTCTTTGGTACGTGAAGCAGCTAATGCACTGGATATTGTCGCAACGCCGGATCCACCGGTTCAGCAGTGCATTGAGCGGGCGTCTGCGCAGCGCCGGATCCAGGATGCCGCCTTCGAACTCCGATGCCCCGGATATCTTGACCGTCAGGCTTGCGCACAACAGCGGGCGCAACAGACCGGCCACGGCCGCGAGATATTCCGCCATGTGCACGTGAATCGCGTCATACTGGCACCGCTCGCGCAGGAGCTTCCACGCGAAGCGCGCGCACAGGACCAGCGCGCCAAGCACGGGGATGCGGGGATAGACGATGCGCTCCACCGGAACTCCATCGACTGTCTCGCGCGCCGGGTCTGCCGGGTCAATTCGCGGCGCGACTACCCGAACCTGATGGCCGGCCCGTGCGAACGCGCGGCTCAGCAGGCGCGCCTGCCGCTCGGCACCGCCGGTGCCCGGGTAATAGCTGTCCACCACAAGGAGGATGCGCAGTCTCGCCCCTGCCGGACGTTCCCGGCGGGTCAGCGGATGGAGTGCTGACGCCATGTTCATGCCAGCCCCGCGCCATGAACTCGAACGGTCGGGCGGACGATCGCAGGCCAACCGCCTTGGCGGAACGGTCTGCACAGGGCCGGACGTCGGCCACGGGTGTGCGTCGTGCCTGCGCCGTGCATGGGCGTTACTCCGGAACGGCGGCGCCTGCCGCGGGCGCCGTGCGACGCGCCAGCCGCCGCTTCACATTGCGCAGACCGTGCTCGAGGCGAAACTGCCACTGCGGACGCTGCAACACGACCCACTGGAGCTCCGCCACCTGTGTGCCGAGCGATCGCTTGTACTGACTGTCACCGGCCATCAGGTCGTAGACCCGCTCGCCCCCCTGCAGGTTGTACTCGATGGCGGCGTGGTGACTCACCAGGCCAGGCCGGTTGTAGCGCTCGCATACGCCATAGTCGAAACCGCTCTGGTAGTTGTACACGCGGCCGCGGTGGACGAAGTTGTACAGGTACCCGACGACACGCTCACCGGCGCGCACGCGCAATAGCTGGATCTCGCCGGCCGCAAAGCGCTGCCGAATCAAGCGCCGGTGAAAATCTTCGAAGAAGGCGCTCACGAATGAGCCCGCGTGTCCTTTTTCGTTCCAGTACGCCTGATGCCACGTCTTGAGCCGCTCGAGGTAATCGAGCGCCTGCTCGACGTTCGCCGCCGCATCAATCGTGATAGGCCCCAGCTTCTTGTATTCCCTCTGGCTGCGACGGATGTTGTAGCGTGTGTTGGGTCCGACCGCCCCCAGGTAATCCCCGCCGGTGCTTCGGATTCTGTCGAGATCCACAAAGTGGACCTGCCGGATACGCCGACGGCACAACAGATTCGCGCTCGCTGGTACGGCATACGCGCCGGCGTCGGCCAAACCGTTGAGGTAGATCTCGTCCCATCCCGGGTATTCGTCCACCAGGAAGCGCATCATCGCCGTGGCGGCCTCTGGCCGGCGCCGGTCGCGCAGAAATCCGTTGTATTCCACGGTCAGCTCGTCCAGCTCCCGATCGCCGGTGGCGTGCAGAAAAAGCGCTCGCGAGGCGACGAAGCCGTGCCGCCGCAAGCGGCGCTCCACCACCACACCGAGACCGATCGTCTCGTCGCCGCAAGCCGCGCGCACCAACTGCGCCTGAACGCTGCGCGGCAGGAGCGCGAGCCAGGTCCCCACCCAACCCCAGGAAGTGAAATAGGACGCGTCACTCCGCGCCTCGAGCGACTGCCACTCGCGCGCGAGATCATCCCACGCCGGCAGCGGACCAACTGTGACAATCGATGGAACGCTCGCACTCATGCGCTTTCGTCCGCCGCTTTCCCCGCCCGCCGCTTCTCGGACTGCACACCATCTGCGGGGCCGATGCGCCCGCGATGCGCACATGTGCCCAACGGGTGCGCGGGCCGATGGCGAAACTTGCCGCCACCTGATCCGCCGTGCAGCACGCGTTTGCTCACGCGCTCCGGGGACAGCCATACCGATAGCGCTGCCGTCTGTTGTTTGGCCACACCGGCGATCGTGCACATGTGAAGCTTGCTTCCAGCCGGTCCGACGGCTCAATTCCTGTCGCGTCGTCGCTCGACGCCAGCAAGCGGATCGTCGCTCGGCGGCTGTACCAGCCGTCGCAGGTACAACTCGATCGCCGCGACACTCGAATTGATCGATACCAGGGCCGGGCCCAGATCGTCGAGCTTTTCGAGTTGGCTGGTGATGCGCGTGAGCCCGTGTACCTGTTCCCGCAAGGCATTGGCCAGACCAGGGTCGAGAGCGCGTGCATGATGCCTTCGTTGCTTCACATTGCGCCGCGCGTATGGCGGCCATTGCAGCTCCTGCACAGCCGTTTTCATGACTTCCCCGGTGACCTTCACCACACTGTCGGCGTAGGCCACTGTCAACGCCATGTCGCACAGCGTGTTGATCAGTCGCGGAATCCCGCCGGTGTACTCGTGGATGACGGCAAAGGTTTCCGGCGAAAACAGCGCCTCATCCGCGGCACCTGCTACGCGCAAGCGGTGCTGCACATAATCGCGCAAGTCGTGCTCGCTAAGCGGCTTGAGGTGATAGCGCAGCCGCACGCGCTGCAGCAGTTGCTCCATCTCCGGCAATTCCAGCAAGTGATTCAGTGGCGGCTGGCCAACCAGGATAATGTGCAGAATCTTTTCCTTGCGTGTCTCGAGGCCCGACAGCATGCGGATCTCCTCGAGCACCTTGAGACTCAGGTTGTGGGCATCATCGACGACCAGCACGATCTGCTTGCGCTCCATGAACTGCTCGATCAAAAACGTGTTGAGCATATCGAGCAGCTCGACCTTTTTGGCATGGAACGGATTGAACCCGAATTCCACCAGCAACGCCTGCAGGAACTCGACCTCGTCGAGCTGGGTCTGGAAGATCTTCGCCACAAGCACGTTGTCGTCGAGCTCGGAAAGCAGCTTTTGAATGAGAGTCGTCTTGCCGCAGCCGATTTCTCCCGTAATGACGACGAAACCCTCGCGGTTCCTGACGGTGTACTCCATGTACGCCTTAGCCCGCGCATGCGCACTGCTCATGTACAGGAAGTCCAAATCCGGTGTCAGACGGAAAGGAAATTCCTTCAGTCCAAAATGCTCGAGATACATGGCCTGATCAGAGAGCGCGGAACACAGGAACCCGCGGATTGGTGTTGTAATAGACCCACAACATGGCACGGTTCTCATCGTAACTGAAGGCCGGGTCGCTACTGTCGCGTGACACGTGCCCTACCTCGAGCCCGACCAATGCATTGAATCCCACACGATAGTTGAAACGCAATCCATACGCGCGGTCGTCGTCTTCTCGTCCGGTGTCATAGAACTTGGTGCGCTGCGCACCCGCAAGCAGCGATGAATCGAGATCCGGTGATGTGGCATGCCGCAACTCGAACCGTGCTCCGGTCTCCTCGCGGTCCTCCGCGGTCGTTTCGAAATCGAGATCGCGCCAGAAACCAAAGACGTTCCAGCTGAACCGCGACCCGGAATAACTGTAGAACCCATCGACGCTGCGCTCGAAGAACAGGTCAGAAGACACGACGATATCGAGCATGCTCGGCGCTGTGGCGACGTCCGATGGCTCGGTGAATTGACGTGAGGCGCTGAGCAACCCCGTGCCGGTATCCGAGAAACCCTCGTGGGCGGTAATCCCGATCGACGACACGGAGCTGAGCCGGGCAAGCCAGGTCAGATGCAGCAAATCGCCGGTCTTGTCAGGCTGCCCTTCCGGCTCGATGCGCGTGATTCCCACGTTTAAAGTCAACTCGGAAACTGGCTGCCGGTAACCGATGCCCAGGAATCCGTCTTGCCGCGTGTAGTCCGGGAAGACGGTCTCGTCCAAGTTGTCAATCCGCGACTTGTGGTAATTCAGTGACATCGTGGTGCTGGGTGTCCATTTGTGCAGCCAACTGGCGTACCCAAGAACACTGGTACTGTCGGCTGTACTTTCCTCCACCATGACGCTCCCGTATCGCCCGCCGAGCTGCAGGGTGTCCAGGGTGGTCATCCGCACATAAGCATCTGGGCCGGTACTGAAAGCATTCGACCCGGAGCGGTTGCCGGGCGTATTTGGCTGTGTCGGGTCGATTTGCACCTGCCGGTATGCATCCTCCACCGTCCACGTGAATTGCTGCGGCGAGATACTCCATAAGATGAGGGCGTCTGCCGTGCCGGCGGCCTCGTCCTCAAACGTATCGTTTGCATAATATCGATACTCCGCGATTCCGCGCACGCGTGCGCCGATCTCGGGCGTGAGCTCGAGGTAGGAAAAACCCACGAGCGCCGAGTGCGTCCATTCGTCCTGTTCGTCGGCAGGCGTTCGCGCGATGTTGGTGCTGTACTCAAGCGTGTAGCCCAATCCGAATCCCAAGTCCCCCGCCCACCCGTCAAACGGCATACTGGACGCCGCGCCGATCCCCGCGACAAGCGCTGGGACCAGGCGTTTGCGCGCAAACCGCCGGACGACTCGCATGCGCCTCAGCCAGCTGCGGGCTTGCGGCGCAGGCGAGCGGCGAGCCACTCACGCATTCCACCGAAGGCGCGGGCGATCATGGATTGCCACGGCAATGGGGGCAAACCAGGCTGATCGTTGAACACCACACCGAGAAGTTTTTCTTGCGGAAAGCTCTTCGCGGCTTCTCCAATCTGTGCGGCCGTCACCCTCCCGTAGGGCACGACCAGAATGACCCAGTCGCAGAGCCTGGCGAGCGTATGTACGTCGGCCGATTCCGTCGTCGGTGGTGCGTCCATTATCACGAAACGTTCCGCATACCGATGCCGCACTTCTTCAACGAGTCGCTGCATGCGCGCCGTATCAAAGTATTCGCCAGGAACCTCGCGACGCCCGCCCGCAGGAATGACGCGCAGCCGCTCGATGCCGATCGGGTGGATGACATCACCGACCCCAAGGGATGAATCCTCCAGATAGTCGGTCAACCCCAGATTCGGCATGTCGGAAAACAAGCGGGGCAATGACGAGTCTCGCAGATTGCAGTCAACGAGCAGCGCCGTCCGTGCAGCGTCGAACGCAAAGGCCGCAGCGAGATTGAACGCGATGAAGCTGCCGCCCCCACCCGAGGTGAGCGAGGTCACCAGCACGACGCCATTGTTGCCTTCGGTTCTCTGCGTGATTCTTGTCCGGATCTCGCGCAGCGCCTTGACCGTGTCGCTATCAGTAATTTCAGGGAACACGACTCGGTGCTGTTCGAGCTCGGTTCGACTGCGCAGGGTCGGTTCGCGCATGCGGGCGATTGCCTGGGCCGAACGCGCGCGCTGTTCGGGGTCTGCGACCGCACCGCCGGTGGCCGGCGCGCGGACCAGCTGCTGCCTGCTCTCCGGCGCGGAGGCAGGCACGGTCGTAAAGCTGACACTGCGCGCTCGATTCAGGGCTTTTTCGATTTTGCTCATTGACGTCCCGCTTACACGATGTGTGCCAGCCGAAGTACGGACAAAAGCGCCATCGCCGCAATCGTGACCCCCACGAGCATTGCGAGCCGCTGAACGTCATTGGCCGCTCTCGCGGTCTCGGCGGACGACCACAGATGCGGTACGGTTCCGAGAACCGGCAGCTTAAGCTTGCGCGCAATGACATCCGGCAACCGCACCCGCGGATCGAACCGCAGCCTCGCGTAGAGCAGCCCGACCGGCAGGCCGACGCTCAGCATCAACCCAAGCAGCAGAAAATGCAGGTAACGCAATCCGCTTGGCTCAAGCGGCAGCGTCGCCGGTTCGTAGATCTTGAAAGTCAAGCCCTGCTTGTCGCGATCGAGGTTCATCGAGACGCGTGCTGTTTCGCGACGCTTCAGCAGGTCCTGATATATTTCGCGATTGACCTGGTAGTCGCGCGTGAGCTCGGCAAGCGTCGCGCCCCCACCCTGCACCCGCTTGCCGCGATCAAGCTCGCGTTGCAACTGGCGCTTGCCCTCCGAGATGCGGGCTCTGAGCGTATCCACGTTGGTCCGGGTCTGCGCCAGCTCCCCGCGCAGTTGCTGGTAGACCGGATTGTTGAGCCAGGTCTCGTCCATGGGCGTTCGCGCGGCGGACTTTCCGTCCTCGCGACGACGGCGCTCATCAGCAATCGCCTGGTTGAGATCGTCGATCTGGTGGCGCAGCCGCACGATATCCGGATGCGCGTCGTGCAAGCTCAGGCGTAGCGTATCCAGCTGCGCCTGGAGTTCTGCGATTCGGCCACGGTATTGGCCCTCGCGCGACAGCACGACAGAAATCTCGGCCTCGCCGGACAGCTGTTTCTCGAGCGACTCTTTCCGGATCTCTGCTTCTTTGAGCTCGAACTGCGCCTGCTCGATCATTCCCTGCAGCACATTCAGGCGCGCGCTGACATCTGTCTCCGATCCGGGGAGGGCGTCGAGATTCTGCGAGCGGAAGTCCTTCAACGCCGCTTCGGCTTCGGCCAGTTTCCCGTGGTACTCCTTGGTTTGCTTATCGATGAAGTCGTAGGCCGCTGCACTTTCCGCGGCCTTGGCCTCGAGACTGTCTTCGATGAACCGCTCGGCCATTCTCTGCGCTACCCGGTAGGCACGCTCGGCATCGACGTCGCTGAACTCGATCTTGATCAGGTTTCGTCC
This sequence comes from uncultured Acidiferrobacteraceae bacterium, assembly GCA_964629975.1. Lineage (GTDB taxonomy): Bacteria > Pseudomonadota > Gammaproteobacteria > Acidiferrobacterales > Sulfurifustaceae. The sequence goes on from CAZVUN010000015.1 coordinate 32,793, forward strand.
GAGGTTGACGACCTGCGTTTGACGCGTGAGCTTCTTGATGAGCCGCTCCTGCTGGGTTGCGCTCAGCCCTTCGTTCAGCCAGCCACCAAACTCAAGCAGTTCCTGCATCATCTTTCGCCCGTAGACGAACTGCTTGACCATCTTCGACCGGTCCGCGACATCGGTCGGGACAGCCGCACCCTGCATCAGCGGCTGAATAATGTTTTTCTCGTCCACCAGGATGATCGCCGCCGCCGAGTAGCCCTTAGGCCACACAAGCCCGGCCGTGACCGCGAGAAGGTTCACCGAAATGAAGATCCAAACGATCGTGTGCCGGTGCAGAAATGCTTCTTCGAGCAATCGTCGGTACAGCTGATCAATCGTCAGTTGCATGCGTCCGTCCCCGCCACACTAGAAGATCCGCTCCGGCACCGTCACCACATCGCCCGGCCGCAGCATCACGTTGGTCTCAAGGTCGCCCTTATTGAGTATCGCGCCCAGCTCGATATCCATCACTTCGGTCTTGTCCTTGACTCGCCGATACAGCTTGGTACGGTTGGCGGAGGCAAACTCGTTGACCCCTCCGGCCTCGAGGACCGCATCGAGCACCGTCATACCCTGGCGATGGGGTATCGACTTGGGCGTGCGCACCGCGCCGGTCACGCGAACACGCGAAAGGAACTCGTGGCTTCTCAGTTCCGTCACGATCACCGCCACGTGCGGGTCACGTATGTACGAGGTCAGCTTCTGCTCGATCGCTTTACCGACGTCCATCGGCGTCTTGCCGCCTGCTTGCACGTCTCCGATGAGCGGCACCGAGATCATGCCATCCGGCCGCACCGGCACGACGACCGAAAGCTCCGGGTTGCGCCATACGCTCACCTGAACCTTGTCGTCGGGGCCGATAAGGTAGACCGCGGCTGCGCCCTCTCCGTACACACCAGTAGCCGGGTCAAACGGCTCTGGGCTGACTGCGGGTTTGGCACATCCGGCAAGCGCGACTGCCAACCCACACAACATCAGCAGGACTGCGCGACCAAAAGAAAAAGACACGATCATCGTTGTTGCACCCCCGGCGTGCCAAGCGCAGGTTCCGCCCCCGAACGACAACTCGGCTAAAGGACCGCGTTGTCTTCCGATCAGTGAGGACTCTGCACTGGACGCTTATATATGTTTATTCAATTGCGAAAAATCATTATATGCATCGGCCGGAGGGCAACTCAGCTATATCACTTTCATTACATCCGACCAAGCATTCGCTTCCCAAGCATCAACACCCCGCCGTGCCAGCGTCGGGGTCGACGAAAGTTCTGCCACCTGGAAGTCGTTACCACGTTGGCACGCGTGACTTTCTCGTTTGGCAGAAATCTCCTTGACGCCTCTCGTTAGGTTCCGGCAAGAATCCCAGATAACATTGCGCTTGACCCGAAACGCTTGATCGGTGCGCTCGCAGAGCAACGATGCGTCAAACGCAGACCTATGACTAACCGCAACATCGCCCTCTGGTATCAGACCCTCGGCCTCGGACCTGGCCGGCACGATTGGCGTGCGGTGCAGAAACGTTACCGCAGGCTCGTCAGGCAACTCCACCCTGACCGTCTTCCGGCCGACAGCCCGCAGCGCGCGGCTGCCGAGGAGCGCGTGAAGCAGATCAACGTCGCCTACCGCGCGCTCGCAGCTCAACACCGACTCCATGGTGAGTTGCCGCCCTTTCTGCAGACGTCTGGCCAGGTTACTCGCAGACCTGTCGCTCCGCCTCGCCGTCCCCGCAGCGCGCCTGTCTCGGCGCCCCAGCCCGATATCGCCCGACCCACGGCGCACGATGCCGCCGAGAAAGTTCCTGACACCGCATCCGCGCGCCCCAACCGTGTGTGGGTGGTGCCCATCGCGGTCCTGGCAGCGCTTGGCTACTTTGCTGTTACACAACTCGGTGAGATCTCCGACCGCTGGCTCGCCGACACCGCTGCCAGCGGCGGCGCAAGTGCCGTGCCGGGCGCCGGCGAGCGGCCGCGCGCCGCTCCTTTTACTATTGGCGCCACACTGGGCCAGGTACACGCGGCGCAGGGAATACCAACTTCCGTGGACGATGATGTTTGGCATTACGGTCTGTCCACAGTGAAGTTCGTCAACGGCCGCGTTCAGTCCTGGCAGGAGCATCCAGACTACCCTCTCAATGTGCAACTAATCCGACCAGACGAATACGGCATCGAGTCTTCGTCCCCACGCAACCCCTAACGGGCCCCGCGTCCGAACATGACAACCTCTGCGGTCTGCAGAAGGATCAACATGTCGAGGAACAATGTGTGGTTCTTCGCGTAATAGAGGTCATACTGCAGCTTTTGCCGCGCATCCTCCACCGAGGCGCCATAGGGGTAGCGGATTTGCGCCCACCCCGTGAGACCCGGTTTGACCGTGTGCCGGTTTGAGTAATACGGAATCTCGCGCCTCAACTCCTCGACGAACTGGGGGCGCTCCGGTCGCGGACCCACCAGGCTCATATCGCCCTTGAGTACATTGAAGAGCTGCGGCAGTTCATCGATGCGCAGTGTACGAATGACGCGACCGACGCGGGTGATGCGTGAATCATTGCGTTGGGCCCACTGCGCAACTCCATCGCGCTCGGCATCCACGCGCATGCTGCGGAACTTGAGGACCTCGAAGGGATGTCCGCACTCGCCGATGCGCAGTTGCCTGTACAGGATCGGTCGACCGGTCTCGGCGAAGATTGCCACCGCCGTCAGCAACATCAGCGGCGCGCTAGCGATAAGCATCGCCAGACCTGCCACGACATCGACGATGCGCTTCGACGCATTGCGGTAGGAAGTCCGGCAGAACCCGTCAGAAAACACCATCCAGCTCGGGTTGAGCGAATCAAGCTGAACGTGGCCGGTTTCGCGTTCGAAGAAGCTGGACAGCTCGACGATGCTTATTCCCTCGAGCTTGCACTCGAGCAGTTCCCGGATCGGGACGTTACCATTGCGCCGATCGCGGATGCCGACCACCAACTCCTCGACACCATAGCGCGCGCAGATGGCAAGCAGCGGAGCCTCATCCTTGATGATCTTTGCCTCATCGACATGGTGGGTGGTGCTCCCCATTGGCAGGTAACCGACCAGCTCTATCCGATGCGCAAGATTGTGACGTCGGATCATGTCCTCAACGCCGGCCGCGCGAGTGCCGGTGCCGAGAACAATGATGCGACGACGCAATGCATCACGATCCACGACGCGCAGGAACACCGCGCGCGCCAGAATCGACAGAACTACCGCGGAAGCGACGGTAAGCGCGAAGGCGCCGCGGCCAAGAAACAGATCCGGCAGAGCGTAGAACACGAGCGTCATGAGCGCCGTGCCGAGAACAAAACTTGCGAAGAATCGGACGGAATAGTCCCAATTGCCGCGCACGATGTCCCGCGTGTACAACCCCATCGCGCCGTGCGTAACCAGCATCATCGCGGCGAAAGCGAGAGCCTTGGGATAGATCGGCAAGAGCTGCTCCTGTCCGTCGAGCCCGCTGCCGAAAAAGCGTAGCGCGATGCCCGCGTACATGGATACGCAAAGGACCACGGCGTCCACCGCCCCCAGCACCAGAATCTGTGCGGGCACGAAGTGTTTGAAAATTCTCAACGCGGTTTCCCCCACTTCGTTTTTTACCCGCGTCCGTGCCGTTGCTGATGGTGCGGCTTGCTACATCCTCCGTTCGGTGCCGACCAAACCTTGAGCCGCTACGCAAGAGCGAACCGTTACAAATGTTGATACACGCTCATGCGCTCGCTGCTCAAGCAACGAGCAGCGAGTTTGCACGATGCCGTGTCGCTTGCCAAGCAGTTCGCTTGCGCGCGTGCGTAACAATATCGAACACACACATGCAATCGGTCCAATGGATTAACACAGTTACGTTCAAGTGATGTTACGCGGCAATTGATTTGGTGCGTCAGGCAATTGACTTGCTGCGTCAGCGTTACGATTCCTTGGCGGCCACTAACCGGTGCACGATCGAACCGCGGCATGCCCCACAGCGCAACGCGATGCCTCATTTATGTGACCACGGAGTAATGAGTTTTCGATATCGCATCAACATTTACCGTTGGCAGCCAGAATCGCCAATCGCCAGGCCTGTCACGGGATGGTGTGCGATGATGGAACGCTCTATTGCGCTCTTGTCGCGCCACGCAACCGGAACCATTGAAGCGTGCGCTTGACGACGTTCAGGCCGACGGCACGGAAACCCGTACGACCGCCATTGTGCGTCCCCGGAGATGCAAAGGCGTCCTCAGCAATGTGCGTCCACCGCCGCTGTCACAGCAGTGACACATCCACCCTGCGGGTGAGCGGAAGCGCTCGGGAGGGAGAGGAACGCAGCAGGCGCTGATTGCGGCGCTGAGACGTCAGCCGTTGCCGGAGAGTTTCAGGGCCCCTGCTGCAACCGTCTCGATACAGTCACGCGCGAGGCGCTCGACAACTGTCAGCGCCAATGCTAATTGTCCCCTGATCGGCAACTAATTTTGTCCCTCAA
>CAZVUN010000016.1:0-24376 GCA_964629975.1 uncultured Acidiferrobacteraceae bacterium
GATCAACGGTGCGCAGCGCACCGTTGATCGGCAGCTCCGCGGCGATGCGCGAGATCGAGCGCATCGTGCAGCGCATCGGTCCGACCCCGACCTCGGTGCTGATCGAGGGCGAGACCGGCACCGGCAAGGAGCTGGTCGCGGCGGCGATCCACCGGGCGAGCCGCCGGCGCGGGGCATTCGTGGCGGTCAACTGCATCGCCATCAGCCCCGAGCTGTTCGAGAGCGAGCTGTTCGGTCACACGCGCGGCGCCTTCACCGGCGCGCACCAGTCGCGTGAGGGCCTGTTCGTCACGGCGCGCGCCGGGACGCTGTTCTTCGATGAGCTGTCGGAGATGCCGCTGCCGATGCAGGCCAAGCTGCTGCGCGTGCTCGAGACCCGGCGCATCCGCCCGGTCGGCGCGGACGAGGAGGTCGACGTGGACGTGCGCCTGGTCGCGGCCAGCAACCGCGACCTGGCGGAGGCGGTGCGCGCCGGGCGCTTTCGCGAGGATCTGTACTTCCGCCTGAACGTGGTGCGGGTGAAGGTGCCGGCGCTGCGCGAACACAGCGCCGATGTGCCGGAGCTGCTCGCGCACTTCGCGCAGACGCTGTCCGCCGAGCTCGGCGTGCCGGCCTACCCGTTCGGGGCCGACGAGGCCGCGCGCCTGCAGGCCTACCGCTGGCCGGGCAACGTGCGGGAGCTGCGCAACTTCGTCGAGCGCACGCTGCTGCTCGGCGCCCCGCCCTGGGACAGCCTGGGCGAGCCGCCGGCGGCGATCGCCGCGGCCGCCGCGGCGGCGGTCGGCTTCCCGTCCGACTGGCCGCTCGATCGGGTGGAGAAGCATCACATGCTGCACGTGCTCGGCGTCACCGGCGGCAACAAGTCCGAGGCCGCGCGCCAGCTCGGCATCTCGCGCAAGACGCTCGAGCGCAAGCTGTCCGCCTGGTCCGGGTCAGCGCAATCCGATTAGTCGCGCCGCGCGGCGCACGAGGCGAGCCCCATGTGGAGCAGATGGCGTCGGCGCTACCAGACCGCGCTGCGCTACAAGCTGATCGCGCTGGTGTGGCTGCCGCTGCTGCTCGCAATGGTCGTGAGCCTCGGTTACACCCTCTACTGGCTCAACGGCGTCACCCAGGACACGCTGCTGGCGACCGCGCGCAGCGACCTCGCGCTTGCGAGCCGCACGCTGCTCGAGTGGCAGGAAGGTCACCAGACCCTGCTGCGCCAGCTCGAGGAATCGAAGGAGTTTCGCGGCCTGCTGGCGCACGGTGACGCGGCACGCATCCAGGCGTATCTCAACGGCGTGCGTGAGCAGAAGGGGCTGATGTTCCTGCACATCACCGGCGTGGCCGGCGACTGGCTGTACGAGCCGCGCGCCGGTGCCGCACGTTCGAGCAAACCGAGCCCGCTCACCGACCGCGCGGCGCGCGGCCTGTCCGGGGCGGCCTTCGAGGTGTTCAAGGCCGAGCACCTCCTGCGCGAGGGGGCGGCCGTTGCCAGCGCCGCGGGCGTGGCGCGCGATGGCAATGCGCTGGTGCTGCGCGTGGTGCAGCCGATCGCCGAGACCTATGGGCGCATCGCCATGGTGCTCGACGCCGCCGTGCTGGTGAACCACAACCCGGCGCTACTCGAGTTCGTGCAGGAGCGCATGGCGGGCGCCACGCTGTCGGCGATGCGCACGACACCGGTCGTCTCGCTGTTCCTGGGCGATGCGCGCATCGCCGCCACTGGCAACGCGCCCGATCTGGACTTGCCGAGCCAGCTCGCGCCGCGCCTGGCCGAGGGCGCCCTGGTGTGGGTCGGGCGCGAGCAGCTCGGCCGCCGGGCGTCGATCTCGGCCTACGGGCCGCTGTTCGATGTGCACGGCCAGCGCATCGGGTCGCTGCACGCGACCTTCCCCGAGGACAGCTTTCGTGCCAGCCAGTATCGCGCCGCCGCCTTGCTGTTGCTGCTGTTCGGCGTGGCCACGGCGCTGGCCGGCTGGTTCGCGGCGCGCGCCATGCGCACGGTGTTCCAGCCGATCGAACGCATGACCGCGGTGGTGCGCGCGACCCAGTTGGGCGAGGACCGGCGCATCGGCCCGATCGCCGCCTCGAACGAGCTGGGCGAGCTGGCGCGCCAGTTCGACGCCATGCTCGATCTCCTGCAGGAGCGCAACCGCGAGCTCAAGCGCTCGGCCCAGGTCCTGGAGGACAAGGTCGCGGAACGCACCGCGCAGCTCGCCGAGAAGAACGCGCAGCTGCAACGGACCATCACGCTGCTCGAGCAGACCCGCGAGCAGCTGGTGCTGGCCGAGAAGCTCTCGGCGCTCGGACAGATGGCCGCCGGCATCGCCCACGAGATCAACAATCCGGCCGCCGTGATCCTGGGCAATCTCGAGGTGTTGTCCGCCGAACTGGGCGATGCCGCGAAGCCGGTGGCGCGCGAGATCGACCTCATTGCCCAGCAGGTCGACCGCATCCGCCACATCGTCACCGGCCTGCTGCAGTTCGCGCGCTCGGAACCGGCGAGCGGCCCGGTCGAGGACGTCGATGTGAACTGGCTGGTGGGCGAGGTGCGCCCGCTGGTCGAGCACGGGCTGCGGGCGCGCGGCATCGTGCTCGCGACGGCGCTGGCCGCCACACGGCGCGTGCCGGTCAACGTGTTCGATCTGGAGCAGGTGCTGGTCAATCTCATCGGCAACGCGGCCAATGCCGTGGCCGACCGTGGACGCATCGAGGTCCGTACCCACGACGCGGCGCAGGGCGGGGTGGTCATCGCGGTGCACGACGATGGTGCCGGCATTCCGGAGGAGAGCCTCAAGCGCATCTTCGATCCGTTCTTCACCGGCAGTCCCGGCCAGGGTATCGGGCTCGGTCTGTCCGTAAGCTACGGTCTGGTGCAGCGCTACGGCGGGCACATCACCGTGGCGTCACGCGTGGGGATGGGCAGCACCTTCGAGGTGTGGCTGCCGGGGCAGGCGCCCGCGCCGGCCGCCGCGGCACACAAACCGCAGGAATGCAACGAGGAGACAGGCCATGACGCCCGGTACGGTTGATGAAGAGACGCTTAACGTCGACATCCGCAAGTTCCTGAAGCGGGTCGGCATCAGTTCGCAGCGCGAGATCGAGATCGCGGTCCGAACGGCACTGCAGACCGGCCGCCTCAAGGGCGATGAGCTGCTGCATGCGCAGATGGTGCTGACGATCCCGGCCCTCGACCTGCTGCACCGCGTGGACGGCGAGATCGCACTGAAAGCGTAGTCAGCCGCTCCAGAGGATCCGGCCGGACTCGCGGAAGTCGTAGCCGCCGAGCAGCTGTGCCCAGCGGTGGCATTCGGGCGATTGCAGTTGTTCGACGAGCTTCTGGAACAGGTGGCGGAAGTACACGCCGCGGCGCAACACCAGGTCGTAGGCCTCCCAGCCGATCGGCAGGAACTCCAGCCCGAACTCGCTGGCGGCGGCGCGCGCCCCGGGTGCGACGTCGGCCTGGGCGAGCGCCACGAGGGCGGCGGCCTCGCGCTCGGAGTTGGCCTGGCCGGTGACGCGCAGGCTCGCCGGATCGATCGAATGGCGCGCCAGCGTCTCGCGCAGAAAGCGCTGCGAGCCGGCGCCCTGCTGGCGCATCGCCCAGCGCACCTTGGGATGGAACAGGGCCAGCACGTCGCCGCTCGCCGGCCGGATGTCGGGGGCGAGGATCAGGCCCTGCTCACGGAAGAAGGCGCGCTGCACGATCCAGTCGTGGTGCTGCGCGTACTGGCGCACCACGGCGAGGTGGCGATGCTCGCTTTCCGCCGCCGGTCCCCAATGCATCGCGCACATGTCGGCGCGCCGGCGCGCCAGCAGCGTGAGGCCGAGTTGTGTACCGGTGTGGGTGTAACTCACGAGCGCGCCGCCCTGCACCGCGTTGGCGAGCTGCATGATGGCGCGGTAGAGCAGCGGATCGTCGCTGCCCGCCACGACCAGGCGGTCGGCGAGCACGCCGCCGTGGGCGGACTCGATGAGCCACTGGTCGACCAGGTCGCGCGGAAAGAGCCACTTGCCCGTCACCTTGGTGGCGGGGATCTGCCCCTCGGCGGCGAGCGCGTAGACCTTCTTCTCGTGCAGATCGAGATAACGCGCGACCTCGCGCACGCTCAGGAAGCGCGCCTCGGTGGGCGGCGCCGGGCGCGCACGCGGTGCGCCGCGTGCGATCTCGGCTTCGGCGTCTGCGCTGGTCGTGCTCATGCGCGCGGCGTCCGCGGTTCGGCGGCCTCGAGCTGGCGCACGGCCGGCACGGCATCGAACACGATGCTGTCGGCGCCGTGGTAGGCGAGGAAGTGGCTGCCCTTGGCGCGCGCGATCATGACGATGCCGAGCTCTTGCGCAAGCTCAAGGCCCATGTGCGTGATGCCGGAGCGCGACAGCAGCACCGGGATGCCCATGTGCGCGGCCTTCATCACAATCTCGGAGGTGAGCCGGCCGGTGGTGTAGAAAATCTTGTCGCTGCCCTCGATGCGCTCGAGCCACATGCGTCCGGCGATGGCGTCGGCGGCGTTGTGGCGCCCGACGTCCTCGACGAAGTAGAGCACCTGGTCGTCGCGGCACAGCGCGCAGCCGTGCACGGCACCGGCCGAGCGGTAGATCTCGTTCTCGCCGGCGAGTGCTGCGAGCAGCGCATAGATGCGCGATTGCTGGATCGACACGCGCGGCAGACGCACGTCGTAGAGCTTGTCGAGCGTGCAGCTGAACACCGTGCCCTGGCCGCAGCCGGTGGTGACGGTGCGGTGCGCGAGCTTGCGTTCCCAGTCGGTCACGCCCGCGCCGTGCACGGTCTCGACCTCGACCACCCCGCGGTCCCAGTCGACCTCGACCGAGCGGATGTCCTCGATTCGCTCGATCAGGCGCTGGTTGCGCAGGTACCCGAGGGTGAGCTCCTCGGGGTGCGTGCCGAGCGTCATGAGGGTGACGACCTCGCGCCGGTCGACCTTGAGGGTGAGCGGGAATTCCCCGGCGATGCGCAGCTCGCGGCGCACGCCGTGCTCGTCGACCGCCGTCACCGGGTGGGTGGGGGCGAGCCCGGCGCGCGTCATGCGCGGTTGATAGGGTGCCGCACCCATCGTCAGCCGCCGGTGACGCTCATGTGGCGCAGGATCACCGGGGCGCCGGCCAGGTTGAAGTCGTGACCCCTGGGCTTGATCGCCATGGCGGCGACGATCGCGCGCTTGAGCACGAGCGTGTCGCCGGGATGTGCACGCAGCACCGCGCGCAGGTCGGCCGAATGCTCCTGGCCGAGGCACAGCAGCAGCCGCCCCTGGGTGGTGACGCGCACGCGGTTGCAGCTCGCGCAGAAGTTGTGGCTGTGCGGCGAGATGAAGCCGACGCGCGAGCCGGTGCCCGCGATGCGCCAGTAGCGTGATGGGCCGCCGGTCGAATCGGTGGTGGGGATGAGCGTGTAGCGGCGTTCGAGGTCGGCACGGATGGCGTCGCTCGGGTAATAGGCCGCGGCGCGGTCGTGTTCCTCGATCGCCCCGAGCGGCATCTCCTCGATGAAGCTCACATCCATGCCGCGGTCGATGGCGAACTGCGTAAGCGGCACCACCTCGTCCTCGTTGCGGCCCTTGAGGATCACCGCGTTGATCTTGAGCCGCTCGAAGCCCGCGGCGCGCGCGGCCTCGATGCCGCGCAGCACCTTGGCGAGATCGCCGACGCGCGTGAGCTGGCGGAAACGCGCCGGGTCGAGGCTGTCGAGGCTTACGTTGAGGCGCCGCACCCCGGCGGCGCGCAGCGGCTCGGCGTAGCGCTCGAGCTGCGAGCCGTTGGTGGTGAGCACCAGCTCCTTGAGTCCCGGCAGGCGCCCGAGCGCGTTGGCCAGCCACAGCACGTTGCGCCGCACCAGCGGTTCGCCACCGGTGAGGCGGATCTTGGTGACGCCGAGCTCGACGAAGGCGCGCGCCAGCGCGGCAAGCTCCTCCAGGGTCAGCACCTCCGCACGTGGAAGGAACTGCATGTCCTCGCCCATGCAGTACACACAGCGGAAGTCGCAGCGATCGGTAATCGACAGCCGCACGTAGGTAACGTGCCGGCCGAAGCGGTCGACGAGCTGGCTGGGAAGCGTGAGCGGTGCGTTCAATGAAACCCCCGACGCAACAGCGCCTGTCTGGGCGCGCGGCAGCAAGAAGCATACCGCGCGCCTTCGCGCGCGCCGCCGCTGGTTTCTGGCGCAGCGCGCGCGGCTGGATTCTCGCCGATTGGAAGCAATACCCAAAGCGACTGCGTCAAAATGACCCAGACCGGTGCGATCTGGGTTGTTTTGTCCCAGCGCGTGCGCCCTTGCCAGCGTCGGAGTGCGGCGCGCGGCGAGCATTTGCCGGCGATGCGTGCTGGTATGCAACTTGCCTTGCCAGGCGCACCACAGCCGCTGGCTCAACCATTCGGCAGTGTTTGCCCATGTCCGACGACAGCGCTTCGCTCGTTCTCGACCGCCTTCCGCTCGGGGTCATCGTCGTGCACGAGCCGGTGCACGGTAACCGCTGGATCGACGAGCGCTGGCAGGTCGCCGGTGTCGTCTACGGCAGCGCACTCGGCGGCGGGCGCGAGCGGCGCCTGCTGCGCGACGGTCCGCAGGGCACGCACTACCTGTGGCCGGGACTGGAGCTGCGGCTGCGCCCGGGCGACGCCGAGAGCTACTACTACAACCTGCTGGGCGACAATCCAAGCCTGTATGTCTACTGCGACGCCGCCGACGATGGCGAGCTGGTCCCGGTCAGCGTGAGCGCCGAATACATCGATGCCATGTGGCACCAGGAGTTCGGCAACCAGACATTCGCGGTCCCGATGCCGCCGGAGGTCTACCGGGTGATCGAGCAGTTCGTGGCGGCGCATTACGTGCCGGAGGAACCGCGTCGCCGCCGCAAGCGCGACTGTGCCCCGGACGGCCGGGGCGGGTGTGCATGAGCAAGACCCCCCGACGGGCGGCTGACGACGTCGCCGAGGAAGGTTTCGTGCAGCGCTGGTCGCGGCGCAAGCGCGAGGCGCGCGAGATCGAGGAAAGTCTGCCGCCGGCCCCGAGCCCGCCACCCGCGGATACACCGGCGCCGGTGCTTACCGATGCTGACATGCCGCCGATCGAAACACTCGACGACAAGTCCGACTACAGCCTGTTCCTGTCGCCCGGTGTGAGCGAGGAATTGCGGCGCCTGGCGTTGCACAAGCTGTTTCACCTGCCGGAGTTCAATCAGCGCTTCGAGCTCGACGGCGAGTACTACGACTGCACCAACCTCGAACCGCTCGGCTCGATCATCACCTATGACATGCGCGAGGAGATGCGGCGCGCCGCGCAGAAGCTGGCCGAAACCCTGACCGAGCAACCCTCGCAGACCGCCGCGGCCGATGCGGCATCGCCGGCCTGCGCCACGGCGGCACAATCCGCGACCCCGTCCCCGGTCGCCCGCGCGCCGCGCGCGCACCCGCGCAAGCCCCCGGGCAAGCGCCGCAGACAATCGAGGACCAAGGCATGAGCACCGACAGCGCTGCCGTTTCCCTGAACTTGCCGGCCCGCACCGCCAACGGGCGGGCGCGTGCCGCGGCGCTCGCCGCCGCCGCGCACGTGGAGGCGCAGCCAACCACGCGGGTCGAATACCGCTCGCGCGGCGCGCTGGCGATCATCGGGCCGGCGCAAGCGGCGATCGCCGCCGCCGAGCGCTTGCACCCGGGCCTGCGCTGCACGGTGGTGGCAGCGGATGCGGCACCGGCGCAGCACTACGCGTTTCCTGTGCTGCAGGAGAAGGTCGTGCAGGTCACCGGCCACCTCGGGCAATTTGCCGTCATCGTGGCCGCGCCGCCGCCGCTCGGTGGCGAGAACCTGCTGGCCAAGCTTGGCGCCGCCGGCGCGGGGGCGGCCAATCCGCACACCCACTACGACCTCGTGCTCGACCTGGGCGAGTCGCCCGTGATCGGCCACGACATCGCGCCGGTCGGCTACTACGCCCCGCGCGGTGACAGCGCGGCGCTCGAACGCGCGCTCAGCGAGCTGCCGGGTATGGTCGGGGAATTCGAGAAGCCGCGCTTCTTCCAGTACGACCCCGACATCTGCGCGCATGGTGCGAGCGGCCTGAGCGCCTGCACGCGTTGCCTCGACGCCTGTCCCACGGGTGCGATTCAGTCGATCCGCGACAAGGTGGCGGTCGATCCCTATCTCTGCCAGGGCGCGGGGGTGTGCGCGACGGTCTGTCCGACCGGCGCCATGACCTACCGTTACCCGAGTCTTGCCGATCAGCTGACGCGCCTCGCGACCCTCGCGCGCACCTACCGCGACGCCGGCGCCAAGGAGCGATTTCTGCTCCTGCTGCATGATGCCGAGGGTGGGCGTGAGCGCCTCGAGCGGCTCGCGCCGCGCCTGCCCGAATGGGTTGTGCCCTACGAGCTCGCCGAGATCGGTGCGCTCGGCATGGAGGCCTGGCTCGCCGCGCTCGCCTACGGCGCGCAGGCCGTGGCGCTGCTGCCGGCGGAGGGCACACCGGCGCGCGTGACGGACGCCCTGCGCGAGCAGATCGTCTATACCGGGGCGCTGCTCGCGGCCATGGGCTACCCGCCCGCACAGGTGCGGATTATCGACGGGGATGACGCAGCGGCCCTGGCCGCGCTCGCCGCGCCGCTCGCCGCCGCGCGCATCGCCCCGGCCGCCTTCGCCGGTGTCGACGAAAAGCGCACGGTGCTGCGCCTGGCGATCGAGCACCTGCACGCGCATGCACCGGCACCGCGCGCGCTCGCGGCGCTGCCCGAGGGCGCGCCGTTCGGCGAGATCAACGTCAACCGCGAGGCCTGCACGCTGTGCATGGCCTGCGTCGGTGTCTGCCCGGCGCGGGCACTCGCCGACGGGGCGGAGTTGCCGCAGCTCAACTTCATAGAAGGTAACTGCGTGCAATGTGGTCTGTGCGCCACGGCCTGTCCGGAGCATGCGATTACGCTCGCGCCGCGCTACCTGTTCGACGCGCAGGCGCGCCGTGCGCCGCGCACGCTGCACGAGGAGACGCCATTTTGCTGCGTGGTGTGCGGCAAGCCCTTTGCCACGCAGAAGATGATGACGCGCATGACCGAAAAGCTCACCGGGCACTGGATGTTCCAGGGGGCCGAGGCGCTGCGCCGCGTGCAGATGTGCGCCGACTGCCGGGTGCGCGACTTGTACCGAGCCGAGCGCAGGCGTCCGGAAACAATATGAACCACGGACTTGCACCCAAAATGGCCATGGTTGCGTCAATCTGTCCCAGCGTGGCACGAATTCCTCTCAAGGCTTGGTGTTTTTGTGCCTTGTCTTGCATTCAGCACCCGGTTCGGCGCGGCTCGGATCTTGCTGATTGGGCGGGTGATCGCACCGACCGGGGTCGCAGGTGAGTACGCAGGCAAGCGATCTCGAGCCGATGGAGGCGGTCAGCGCCGAGGACCGCGCGCGCGCCGATGTGTATGCGCTGCTCGGGGCGCTGCTCGCCGGCCCGCCGCAGGCGGCCGCGCTCAAGCTGCTGCGCGAGCTGGCAGTGACCGCAGACAGCGATGACGGCGATCTGACCGCCGCGTGGGCGCTGCTCAAGCAGGCCGCGGAGCGCGCCGAGCCGCAGGCGCTGAGCGAGGAATACCACGATCTCTTCATCGGGATCGGGCGCGGCGAGCTGGTGCCGTACGGGTCCTGGTACGTGACCGGCTTTTTGATGGAGCGGCCGCTGGCCGAATTGCGCGTCGATCTGGCGCGCCTCGGATTCGAGCGGCGCGCGGAGGTGCACGAACCGGAGGATCACGTCGCGGCGCTGTGCGAGACCATGAGTCTGCTGATTGGCGCCGACGGTGCGGTCGGGCTCAACGGGCAGCGGGAGTTCTTCCGCAAGCACGTGGAGCCGTGGTTCGGTCGGTTCTTTGCCGATCTGCGCGCGGCGCAGTCGGCGCGGTTCTACCGTGCGGTGGGGCTGCTGGGCGAGCGGTTTGTGGAGATCGAGCGGGCCTATCTGTCGATGCCCGCCTGATAGCGGGCTGAAGCGAACTGGAGCTGAGGAGCAAGAGCATGAGCATGAGCGACAAGACCCTGAACAACGATCCCGTCACGTCACGGCGTGACTTCATGCGCAACATGCTGGTCAGCAGCGGGGCCGTGGCGGTCGCCGCGCTTGCCGGCGGGGCCGAGGCGGCGCAGGAACCGGCCGCGCCAGCCGCCGCGCCGAGCGCCGAGCGTCCCGGCTATCACGTCACGCCGCACATTCTCGAGTACTACAAGACCGCCGGGCTGTAGCGCCCCCGCGGTCTTGGCGCGTGACACGAACTGACACCAGGCAGGAGAGCGAGCGATGAAGCTGACACGAAAGCAAACGGCAGGCGCCTCGGGCGCCGGCAACGGCACCCTCCTTGGCAGCACCATTGATCGGCGCACATTCCTGCGCCGTTCGGGTCTCGCGGTCGGTGGCATCGCCGCGGCGAGCGCGATGCCCTTCGCCATGATGAAGAAGGCTGACGCCAAGACCGCCAGGGACGTCGACCCCAAGGCCGAGATCAAGACCGTTCGCACCATCTGCGGCCACTGCTCGGTCGGCTGCGGGATCATCGCCGAGGTGCAGCAGGGCGTGTGGACCGGCCAGGAGCCGGCCTTCGACAACCCGTTCAACCTCGGCGCGCACTGCGCCAAGGGCGCGGCAGTGCGCGAGCACGGCCACGGCGAGCGGCGCCTCAAGTACCCGATGAAGCTGGTCGACGGCAAGTGGCAGAAGATCTCCTGGGAGCAGGCGATCAACGAGGTCGGCGACAAGATGCTCGAGATCCGCAAGAACTATGGTCCCGACTCGGTGTTCATGACCGGCGGCTCCAAGCACAACAACGAGCAGGCCTACCTGATGCGCAAGTTCTTCGCCTTCTGGGGCTCGAATAACTGTGACCACCAGGCGCGCATCTGCCACTCCACCACGGTAGCCGGCACCGCCGCCCAGTTCGGCTACGGCGCCATGACCAACTCCTACAACGACCAGCACAACTGCAAGGCGATGCTGTTCATCGGCTCTAACGCCGCCGAGGCACATCCGGTGTCCATGCAGCACGTGCTGCGCGGCAAGGAAAACGGCGCCAAGCTGATCGTGGTCGACCCGCGCTTCACGCGCACCGCCGCGCACGCCGATTACTACGTGCGCATCCGTTCCGGCACCGATACCGCCTTCATGTGGGGCGTGCTCAACGTGGTGCTGGCCAACGGCTGGGAGGACAAGGAGTTCATCAAGAACCGCGTGTACGGCTTCGATGACGTGCGCGCGGTGGTGAAGAACTACCCGCCCGAGGTGGTCGCCGACATCACCGGCGCCTCCAAGGAGCAAATCATCAAGGTCGCCGAGATCATGGCGAAGAACCGGCCCGGGACGCTGGTGTGGTGCATGGGCGGCACGCAGCACCACCACGGCACCGCCAACGTGCGCAGCTACAACACCCTGCAACTCGCGCTCGGCAACATCGGCCGAAGCGGCGGCGGCTCCAACATCTACCGCGGCCACGACAACGTGCAGGGGGCGACCGACGTCGGGCCGAACGCCAACACCCTGCCCGGCTACTACGGGCTGGCGGAGGGGGCGTGGAAGCACTGGGCGCGGGTGTGGGGCGTGGACTACGACTACCTCGTCAGCCGCTTCGACCAGGGCGAGTACGACAATGGCAAGGGCAAGAAGATAAAGCCCATGAACATGCACGGCATCACCGTGTCGCGCTGGGCCGACGCCGTGCTCGAGGACAAGGCCAACGTCACGCAGCGCCATCCGCTCAAGATGGTGATCTTCAACGGCATGGCCCCGAACAGCCAGTCGCGCGGGCCGCACCAGAAAAAGGCCTTTGAGAAGCTCGAGGCGCTCGTCATCATCGACCCGTATCCGACGGTGTCGGCGGTCATGCATGACCGCAAGAACAATGTCTGGCTGCTGCCGGCCACCACCTGCTTCGAGACCTACGGCTCGGTGACGGCGTCGAACCGTTCCATCCAGTGGCGCGACAAGGTGATCGATCCGCTGTTCGAGGCCAAGACCGACCAGGAGATCCTGTACCTGCTCGCCAAGAAGCTCGGCTTCGACAAGGAGATGTTCAAGAACATCAAGGTCGTCAAAAACGAGCCCGACCTCGAGGACGTGCTGCGCGAGATCAACCGCGGCACCTTCACGATCGGCTACAGCGGCCAGAGCCCGGAGCGCCTCAAGCTGCACCAGCAGAACTGGGGCACCTTCAACACCACCACGCTCAAGGCCGAGGGCGGCCCGTGCAATGGCGAGTACTACGGGCTGCCCTGGCCATGCTGGGGCACCCCGGCGCTCAAGCACCCGGGCACGCCGAACCTGTATGACACCAGCAAACCGGTGTCGAAGGGCGGTCTCAACTTCCGCGCCAACTGGGGCACGGAGAAGGACGGCGTCAACCTGCTGGCCGAGAACAGCTACCCGGCCGGTGCCGACATCAAGGACGGCCATCCGCCGTTCACCTACGGGCTGCTCAAGAAGCTCGGCTGGGACAAGGAGCTCACCAAGGCCGAGCTCGACACGATCCTGAGAATCGGCAAGGACAAGGCCGACGCCGTGAGCTTCGCCACCGACCTGTCGGGCGGTATCATCCGCGTGGCGATCAAGCACAACTGCGCGCCGTTCGGCAACGGCAAGGCGCGCGCCAAGGCCTGGGAGCTTCCCGATCCGGTGCCGGTGCATCGCGAGCCGCTCTATACGCCGCGCTACGACCTCGTACAGAAGTATCCGACCTACGAGGACAAGAAGGCGATCGTGCGCCTGCCGACGCGCTACGCCTCCATTCAGGCCAAGGACTACTCCAAGGAGTTCCCGCTTATTCTCACCAGCGGGCGCCTCACCGAGTACGAGGGCGGCGGCGACGAGACCCGCTCCAACCCGTGGCTCGCCGAGCTGCAGCAGCACATGTTCGTCGAGATCAACCCGACCGATGCCAACAACGCCAAGGTCAAGGACGGCCAGATGGTGTGGGTCGAGGGTCCGGAGGGCGGCAAGATCCGCGTCAAGGCCATGGTCACGCGCCGTGTGGCGCCCGGCACGGTGTTCTCGCCGTTTCACTTCGGCGGCCACTTCCAGGGCCAGGACCTGCGCGCCAAGTATCCGCCCGGATCGGACCCGTACGTGCTCGGCGAGGCCGTCAATACCGCCACCACCTACGGCTACGACCCGGTGACGGCGATGCAGGAGACCAAGACCACTCTGTGCCGCGTGCGGCCGGCGTAAGCGTAAGGAGGAACGATCATGGCAAGAATGAAATTCCTGTGTGACGCCGAGCGCTGCATCGAGTGCAACGGCTGTGTGACCGCGTGCAAGAACGAGCACGAGGTGCCGTGGGGCGTCAACCGCCGGCGCGTGGTGGTGATGGACGATGGCGTTCCCGGCGAGAAGTCCATCTCGGTGGCGTGCATGCACTGCACCGATGCGCCGTGCGCGGCGGTCTGTCCGGTCGACTGCTTCTACACCACGCCGGACGGTGTGGTGCTGCACAACAAGGACCTGTGCATCGGCTGCGGCTACTGCTTCTATGCCTGTCCGTTCGGCGCGCCGCAGTATCCGCAGCAATCGGCGTTTGGCGTGCGCGGCAAGATGGACAAGTGCACGTTCTGCGCCGGCGGCCCGGAGGCGGACGGCTCGGCCGAGGAGATGAAGAAGTACGGCCGCAACCGCCTCGCCGAGGGCAAGCTGCCGCTGTGCGCCGAGATGTGCTCGACCAAGGCGCTCATCGCCGGCGACGGCGACGTGGTGGCCGACATCTACCGCAAGCGCGTTCTCAAGCGCGGCGGCCGGCCGCAGACCTGGGGCTGGGAAACGGCGTACAAGGGCTGAGGCGGGACGCCCGTCCCGTCTCGTGCACCAAGCGAAAGGAGGAGCCATGCGTCCCGCGGTAACCTGTTCGGCGATAGCGCTGTTGGCGGTCAGTCTCGTCGCGCTCAGCGGTTGCGGCGAGGCGACCGATGTCACATTGCACAAGCCGGGCGTGTACAAGGGTCCCAAGGACCCGCTGGTCGAAAAGCAGCGCAATGCCAAGCAGCAGGAAGCGCTGGTCGCGCGTTTCAATCAGGTGCAGACGGACCGCTAAGGGGGGCCGCCATGCGCATGATTCGCCAGTTGCACGCCGGGCTCGTCGTGGTGCTCGTCGCGGCGGGCTCCGCCTGCGCACCCTCCGAGCCCACCATCGAGCAGAACATCGAGGCGACCAATGCGGCCGCCAAACAGGCATGGCAGCAGCAGCGCGCGCCGCAGACGGTCGAGCAGTTGCGCGATCGGGCGTTGCACCAGACCGACAGCTGAGCCAGAACAGTTCCAAGAGGAGATCGCCCATGGCAACGAATCCGGCAAGTCCCCAGGCAAGACAACGTCGCCGCCGGCGGGCTGCGCATCTCAGTCTCGCCACGATCCTCGTGGGCGCGCTGCTGTTCCCGCTCGGGGGCTATGTCTATGTGCAGACCGTGCACGCCGCCAAGGAGCAACCGGCCGCAGCGGCGGCTGATCAGCAGACCAATCCGCGCGCCAATTACTGGCGCGCCGTGCGTGAAGGATTCGGCGGCTACACCGCGGCCTCCGGCCCGTATACGACTGACGTGCTGATCCAGAACGGCGGTCAGAACTGGCGCCAGCTGCGCAACGGCCCGGTGGCCGGCGCGCTGCCGTGGCTGATGGCGGCGGTGGCCCTGGGGCTCGGCCTGTACTTCGTGCTGCACGGCCCGGTGAAGCTGTCGCACCCGCCGAGCGGACGCACGGTCGAGCGCTGGACCTATGGCGAACGCGTGCTGCACTGGTACACGGCGGTGCTGTTCATCGTGCTCGCCATCACGGGATTGAGTCTCATGCTCGGGCGCGAGCTGCTGATCCCGTGGATGGGGCTCACGGCGTTCGCGGCCTATGCCAACGTGGCCAAGGTACTGCACAACTATCTCGGCCCCCTGTTCGTTATCGGTGTCGTGCTCGAGATCGTCAGCTGGGCGCGACTTGCCGTGCCGAGCAAGGTCGACTGGGAGTGGTTCAAGGCGGGCGGCGGCTATATCGGCAAGAAGCATCCGAGCGCCGGCAAGCTGAACGCCGGTGAGAAGATCTTCGTGTTCTGGACTGCCACCGTCGGCATGGGCATCCTTGTGAGCGCCTCGGGGCTGATCCTCAACTTCCCGAATCTCGGGTTCACGCGCGAAACCATGCAGACCGCCAACCTGATTCACGGGGTGGCGGCCATCATCTACGTGTCCATTATCCTGCTGCACATCTACCTGGGCTCGATCGGGGTGCAGGGGGCGCTCGAGGCCATGACCACGGGACGGGTGAGCGTGGAGTGGGCCAAGGAGCACCATGACCTGTGGTACGAAGAGGTCAAGGGTACGGCCGAGAAAACCGAAGGCAAGTCATCGGGCGGCGGCGTGCCGCGTACCGCCTAGCGCACGTGCGCTGCGCCGCGCCAGTAGCGTAAAGCGTCGTGCCTGACCGCGGCCGGATGACGGCCGCGGCCTCTTCTTGCCCAGCAATCGTCTCCGCGTGCCGCGTTGCCTTGCCGCCCTGCTGTGCAGTCTCGCCGCGCTCGCGCACGCCGCGCCGGAGCGCGATTGGGTGACGGCCATCGTCAAGCGCGATCTCGCGCGCATCGAGCAGCTCCTGCCCACGGTCGAGGACGTCAATCAGACCACCGATGACAAGCGCACCGCGCTGATGCTGGCCGCCGGCGAAGGGCGCCATGATCTGGTGCGCGCCCTGCTCGCGCGCGGGGCGGCCGTCAACGCCCGCAACGAACGTGGCGGTTCGGCCCTGATGTACGCCGCGACTGCCGGTGATGAGGCATCGGTGCGGCTGCTGCTCGCGCGTGGCGCCGATGCCAATGCCCGCGCGCGCAACGGCTGGACGGCGCTCACGCTGGCGGCGGCGCGTGGTTTCGAGCCGATTGTGACCGAGCTGCTGGCGCGCGGGGCGGACGCCAACCCCGCTGACATCTATGGCTGGACGCCGCTGATGCGCGCGGTGCAGGCCGAGCGGGTGGCGGTGGTGCGGGTGCTGCTCGCGCAGCCGGGTGTCGAAGTCAATGCCGCCGACGAGAACGGGCAGACGGCGCTGCATCACGCCGCGGCGCAGGGTGCGGTGGAACTCGCGCGGCTGCTGTTGGCCGCCGGCGCGCGGCGCGAGGCGCGCGACCGCGCCGGACAGACGCCACAGGATCTGGCGCTCGCCGCCAAGCAGTGGCAGGTCGTGGCATTGCTGCAAGCACACGCGCCATGAGGGCGTGCGGCGGTCAGCAGCGCATCTGCTTCTCGGAGTAGTCGGCGAGCCGCATGACCGTCGCGCTGCCGGACACCGGCGCGCGGATGTTGCTCGTGCCGTGCTCGAGCGACAGGCGAAAGCCGAACTCGCGAAAGAAGCGCTCGAACATCTCGCCGCCGAACGTGCCCACCGCGTAGAGCCCGCCGTCGGTCGCGTCCTCCTCGAGCACGATGGCGGCGAGCGGCTGCCTGGCCGGCCCGCCGAGCACGCGCGCGCCTTGCGCCGGATCGTAGACGCTCTTCTCCGAACAGCAGTAGATCACCTGCGCGCGTTGCGCCGTGTGCTCGGCGCTGTCGACAAAGTCGACGCGCTCGTGGCGGTAGTTGATGAAGTTGATCTGGCGCGCCGGATGCGACATCTTGTGGGCGCAGATGGCGGAAAACGCGACGATCGAGCGCTCGGGTCCGACGCCACCCTGCCAGCGGTACGCCCGCCCGTCCTCGGTCTTGAGATCGGTGGGCGTGGCCGGGCGTCCGAGGTTGAGCAGGAAGCAGGGCGTGGCCACGAACGGGTAGTGGAACAGGTAGCTCTCACCGACGGTCAGACTCTTCGCCGTGATCGGCCGCCCGCCCGGGTCGGTCAGGCGCACACGCTGATAGCGGCGCAGGCGCGCGTCGGGTTGGGCGAGCACCGACGGGATGGCGCTGATCAAGGCCACCGCCGATGCACACAGCCGGACGAAACCGCGTCGCGTGATGCTGGAACCGGAACTCATCGCTGGCCTCCTGCGTGTCGCGCGTGACTTGGCGACGTGCCTATTGAAGCAGAACCACCTGGTCGCGCAAAGCGCCGGGGCGGCGGCGGGTTGGCCGGCCGCGCGCGGTGCGCGTCGGGCGCTGGCCCCGCCTGCTTCGTGATAGCATGCGCTCCGACCTCAACCAGCGTGGCGGGCAATCGCATGCCGGATCCTTTCGGGCTGACGAAGCGCTGCATGCGGTGCGCCGGCCGGCGTGGCAAGGCACACAGACCGACGCCGCGCACGCGTGGCGCTGCCGGCCTGCTCGGCGTGCTGATGCTGGCCGCCCTGCCGGCGAGCGCGGTCGAAATTTCGCCGTTCGTGGGCCAGCGCTACGGTGGTTCTTTCGAGGACGCCAATACGGGCAGCACGTTCGAGGTCGCCGACGCCACGAGCTACGGCGTGGTGCTGGACTTCGATCTGGATCGTGATCGGCAGATCGAAGTGTACCTGAGCCGCCAGGACACCCATCTCGCGACCACGGGTACGTTCACCGGCGATCCGCTGTTCGATCTCACCATCGACTACTACCACATCGGCGGCGTGTACATGCTGGAAGGGGAAACCGTGCGTCCGTTCGTGTCGGGTACACTCGGCCTCACGCGCATGGATCCGAAGCGTTCCGATCTCACCACGGAGAACCGCTTTTCCCTTGGACTCGGTGGCGGCGCGAAGTTCTTCCTCAGCAAGCATGTCGGTGTGCGGCTCGATGTGCGCGGCATTTTCACCGCGCTCAGCAGCGACACGACGATCTTCTGCGCGGGTGGCTGCGCGGTGCGGGTAACCAGCAGCGGCTTCCTGCAGGCCGAGCTCGGCGCGGCGCTGCTGTTGCGCTTCTGACGCCGCGGACTCAGGCGCCGGTCGGTTCCTTGGCCTGCTGGCCGGCGTGGTAGGTCTCGTACACGTACACCGGGATCCTGAGATCGGCCAGGTGCCGCTCGATGAGCGGCCTGACGTCGTGCCACGCCAACCCGCCGACCCCGGTCGCGAGGCGCGGCAACGCGAGCGACTCGATTCTTTCCTTCTCCACGAGGCGCCGCAGGGCCTGCAGCGCGTGGCCGACATGCGCCAGCGTGGCCTTGCCGGGCTTCTGGCCGTGGCTGGCGGCCGGTTCCTGCGTGAGCAGGTTGACGATGCGCACGCCGTTGGGCGCGGTCCACGTCCACAGGCCGCCCGATTGCGGGTGATGGTTGTGGCACCAGTGGCGAAAGTCCTTGGCCAGCGCCGGCCAGTGCTCGCGCAGCGCGAGCGCCAGGCTCGTGTCGAAATGATCGTCCGGCGCCACGCCGTGGGCCAAAGCGCGGGCCCGCGACAGCAGTATGTCGCCCGTCACGTAGTGCAGCATCGGTCTCTCCGCGGTTGCAACGAGGCGTTTGATGATACGTGCCTTGGCTCCGGCAAACCTTGCCCTGCGTCATGGAACGCCACAACGAAGCGCGTCGACCGGTGCCTGGCGTATGATCGCAGCAACTGCCGCCCGTGCCCCCGCGCACGGCAAACCCGGCGATTTGAGGCCTGCATGATTCCATGGAAGCTGCTCGATAGCGCCGCAGTCCCGGGCGGCGGGGCGGAGCTGCGCCTGTACCAGCGCGGCGAGGAGCTCGCCATCCGGATCGCGGGCCGTGGCGAACTGATGAGCAGCCGGGCGCACGGCTCGGAGGAGGCGCTGGCCGTGCTGGCATGCAGCCGCCTGGCCACGCGCGCCCCTGTGCGCGTGCTGATCGGCGGTCTGGGCATGGGGTTCACGCTGGCGGCGGCGCTGCGGCATCTGGGGTCCGAGGCCGAGGTGGTGGTGGCGGAGCTGGTGCCGGCGGTGGTGCAGTGGAATCGTGGTCCGCTGGCGCACCTCGCCGGCCATCCGCTCGCGGACCCGCGTGTCGCGGTGCGTGTCGCCGACGTCGCGCAGATCCTGCGAAGCGAAGCGCGGGCCTACGATGCCGTCCTGCTCGATGTCGACAACGGCCCGCAGGGCCTGACGCGCCGCACCAACGACTGGCTCTATAGCCTGGCTGGGCTGAGCGCGGCGTTCGCGGCACTGCGCCCGGGCGGCGTGCTGGCAGTGTGGTCGGCGGGCCCGGACCGCGATTTCAGCGAGCGCCTGCGCCGTGTCGGCTTCGAGGCGGAGGAGGTGCAGGTGCGTTCGCACGCCCAACGCAAGGGCGCGCGCCACACCCTCTGGCTCACCGTGCGTACGGAATAGCCGCCGCTCGATTGGCCGAGGGCATGCCAGGACCCGATGGCGGCGATCCGACGAAGCCCCCTTTACCATATATAGGCGCGCCTTAGCCAAGAGTTCTGCTACAATGACGGCACCTCGGCGCACTCCGGTCTGCACCGAGCCCTTCGCGGTCATCCTTCCCGGCTTACCTCGAACCTGACTAACCCTTTTGGTAGCGCCTAGACCGGCCCAGAAGCCCCGTGTTTCGGGTAGGCCAATCCAGGAGCAACCATTTACATGCCATTTTCCTCGCTCGGCCTGTCGGCCGAACTGCTGCGCGCTGTGTCTGACAAGGGCTATCCCGAGCCCACACCCATCCAGCGCCAGGCCATTCCCGTCATTCTCGAAGGGCGAGACATACTTGCCGGCGCGCAGACCGGCACCGGCAAGACCGCCGGCTTCACACTGCCGCTGCTGCAACGCCTGAGCGCCGCCAGCACCGCCAAAGGCGGCCACGCCATCCGCGCGCTGATCCTCACCCCGACGCGCGAGCTCGCTGCGCAGGTGGAGGCAAGCGTGCGCACCTACGGCAAGTACCTGCCGTTGAAGTCCGCCGTGATCTTCGGCGGTGTGGGTTTCACCCCGCAGGCCGACATCCTGCGCCGTGGCGTGGACGTTCTGGTGGCAACGCCGGGGCGCCTGCTCGACCACGTCGGGCAGAAGACCATCGACCTGTCGAAGGTCGAAATCCTCGTGCTGGACGAGGCCGACCGCATGCTGGACATGGGCTTCATCCGCGACATCCGCAAGATTCTCGCGCTGCTGCCCAAGCAGCGGCAGAACCTGCTGTTCTCCGCCACCTTCTCCGACGAGATCAAGGAGCTCGCCGACGGCCTGCTGCATTCGCCGACGCTCATCGAAGTGGCGCGCCGCAACACCGCCGCCGAGCTCGTCACGCAGGTGATCCACCCGGTCGACCGCGAGCGCAAGCGCGAGTTGCTGTCGCACCTGATCCGCTCCAACGACTGGCGGCAGGTGCTGGTGTTCATGCGCACCAAGCATGGCGCCAACCGTCTCGCCGAGCAGCTCGGCAAAGACGGCATTCACGCCGCTGCCATCCACGGCAATAAGAGCCAGGGTGCGCGCACCAAGGCACTCGCCGATTTCAAGCAAGGCTCGGTGCGCGTGCTGGTGGCGACCGATATCGCCGCGCGCGGCCTCGATATCGATCAGCTGCCGCACGTGGTGAACTTCGAGCTGCCCAACGTGCCGGAGGACTACGTGCACCGCATCGGCCGCACCGGCCGCGCCGGCAACGAGGGCGAGGCCCTGTCGCTGGTGTGCGTCGACGAGCGCGATTACCTGCGGGATATCGAGCGGCTGCTCAAGCGCGAGATCCCGAAAGTGGTGGTCGCCGGTTTCGAGCCCGACCCGTCAATCAAGGCCGAGCCGATCCGGCAGGGGCGCGGCCAGCGCGGCGGGGGCCGCCCGCAGGCGCCGCGTCAAGGCGGTGAGCAACGTCGCAGCAGCGCACCGCGTCACGGCGGCGGCCAGTCTCGCGGCAATGAGCCGCGTCGTGGCGGTGACCATCCTCGCGGTCCCCGGCCGCACGGCCACGCGCAGCCGCACCCGCATGCGCGTTCCGCTGCCGGCCATCATGGCGGGCACGATACGCATCGCCCAGAGGTGGACGGCAATCGCCGTGTCGAGGCCGAAGTAGACGGCAACCGGCGAATCCCGCAAGGCCCGAGCGGTCATGGCCGCGTACGCAGTTCGCGCAGCACAAACGACCCGCACTCGCGACGCTCGCGTCCGAAGTCAGCCAAAGGAAGCGTGCGTCGCTCCTGGTGACCTCATCGTGATTACTACCGCCAACCTCACCATGCAGTTCGGGGCCAGGCCCCTGTTCGAGAATATCTCGGTCAAGTTCGGCAACGGCAACCGCTATGGCCTGATCGGCGCCAACGGCTGCGGCAAGTCGACGCTCATGAAGATCCTGGGCGGCGATCTGGCGCCCACGTCGGGCAGCGTCTCGGTCGACGCCGACGGGCGTCTCGGCAAGCTGCGCCAGGACCAGTTCGCCTTCGAGAACCACACGGTGCTCGACACCGTCATCATGGGACACGCCGAACTGTGGCGCGTGAAGCAGGAGCGCGACCGTCTCTACGCGCTGCCGGAAATGACCGAGGAAGACGGCATGCAGGTGGCGGAGCTCGAGGTCAAGTTCGCCGAGCTCGACGGCTACACGGCCGAGGCGCGCGCCGGCGAACTGCTGCTCGGCGTCGGCATCCCGCTCGCACAGCACGCCGGCCCGATGAGCGCGGTGGCGCCGGGCTGGAAGCTGCGCGTGTTGCTGGCGCAGGCCCTGTTCGCCGATCCCGACATCCTGCTGCTCGACGAGCCGACCAACCATCTCGACATCAACACCATCCGCTGGCTGGAAGACGTGCTCAACGCGCGTAACAGCACGATGATCATCATCTCGCACGACCGCCACTTTTTGAACGGCGTGTGCACGCACATGGCGGATCTCGACTACGGCGAGCTGCGCATCTATCCGGGCAACTACGACGAGTACATGGCTGCGGCGAGCCAGGCGCGCGAGCGACTGCTGGCCGACAACGCCAAGAAGAAGGCGCAGATCGCCGAGCTCCAGACCTTCGTCGCCCGCTTCTCGGCAAACGCCTCCAAGGCGCGGCAGGCCACCTCGCGGGCGCGGCAGATCGAGAAGATCGAGCTCGCCGAGGTCAAGCCGTCGAGTCGGCAGAATCCGTTCCTGCGCTTCGAGCAGGACAAGAAGCTTTATCGTCTGGCTCTGGAAGTGAAGCGTCTCGCCAGGGGCTACAGCGAGAATCCGCTCTTTCAGGGACTCAGTATGATGGTCGAAGCCGGCGAGCGCATCGCGGTTATCGGCCCCAACGGCATCGGCAAGACCACGCTGCTGCGCACCCTGGTGGGCGATCTCGCCCCGGACAGCGGCAGCATCAAGTGGGCGGAGAACGCCAGGCTCGGTTACTTCGCCCAGGACCACGCCGCCGACTTCGCCACCGACATGTCGTTGCTCGACTGGATGAACCAGTGGAAGCGCCCCGAGCACGACGAGCAGGCGATCCGCGCCGTCCTCGGCCGGCTGCTGTTCTCGCAGGACGAGATCAAGAAATCGATCAAGGCCCTGTCCGGCGGGGAGCAGGGGCGCATGCTGTTCGGCAAACTCATGCTGCGACAGGCCAACGTGCTGCTCATGGACGAGCCGACCAACCACCTCGACATGGAATCCATCGAGTCGCTCAACAACGCGCTCGAGAAGTTCCCCGGCACCCTGATCTTCGTGAGCCACGATCGCGAGTTCGTCTCATCGCTCGCCACCCGCATCCTCGAGCTGACGCCCGACGGCGTAATCGACTTCGGCGGCAGCTACGAAGAGTACCTGCGCGGCCAGGCGCCTGCATCGCGCCCGGCACCGGGACGCGCCAGCGGCGCGCGCTGACCCGCCGGCGATCCGCGGCCGGCGCGCTCGTGCACCGTCGCGGTCGTTGCGCCGGTCCGGAACGCCGCCCCACCCGCGCGCCAATTTTTCGGCGCATCGTTGCCTAGACGGGGGCCAGCCCAGGCGCAGCGCGTGAAATGCGGACCGGCGATTGCGAATCCGGGTCCAGGCAGGGCGGTGCGATCCACCTATAATTGATCGAGCGTTGGCACCCTGCGCGGGACCACCCGGCAGCCGACACGATCGCTAATCAACTAAGAGCAAGCGGGAGAATTCCATGGCGCACCCTTCGTTTGCGCGTCGCGCGCTGCAGGCGACGGCCTGTGGTCTGGCCGGTGCCGTGCTCGTTGCCTGCCAGACCGCACCGGACGAGGACGCGGCTGCGATCGAGGACGCCAGGAAGCGCAAGATCATCTACCGCGCCATGGGCGATGCGCAGCCGCGCGACATCGCCGATATCCGCGCGCTGCTGGTGCAGGCGCGTGACAAGCCGGCGCAGCACGAGGCCGCGCTGAAGGTGGCCGAACAACCGCCGAAGACCGATGACAAGCATGCGCTCGCCAAATTTCACTGGGAGCGGGCGCGCGCGGCCGGCGAACTGGCCATGGATCAGCTCGAGCTCGAGGACCTGCGGCGCGCGGCGGTCTACGCCAAGGGACTGAACACGCTTGCGGTCGAGGAAGACCGGATCGTGTCCGAGCTCAGTGCCGCCGAGGGCCGGATGGGGAATCTCGTGACGGCGGCCGAACTGCGCGAGCAGGCCATTGAGATCATCAGGCAGCGTCCGAAGGGACGCGGCGGCCTGCAGTTAGCCAATTACGCATTTCTCGCGAACATTTGTTCCAAACTGGGTGAGCGGGACAAGGCGCAGGCGGCTCTGGCCTCGGCCGAATCGATTCTTGCGCGACTGCGCAATTCTCCCAACTACAACTGGTTTCGATACACCTGGCCAGCCTGGGTCGCGGAAGCCAAGGCAGAATTGCTCGAGGATGAGGGACGTTACGTCGAGGCCGAACCGCTGCGCCGGCAGGTGGTGGCGGACCGCAAGCAGGACGTTGCCGTCAACAAGGAGCGAACGGCCGCCGGTGTATCCAATATCGCCGAGCTCATCACGCTTCGCGAGTTGGCGAATGCGCAACGCGCGCTGGCCATGAATCTGGTCAAGCAACAGAAACTCGCCGGCGCGGAGGGCATCCTGCGAAAGCGCCTGTACGCGGCGCTCAGCAAGCGCGGCCGTTACTTTATCGGCACCGGCGCCGATTTCGCCACACTGTCGAACATTCTTTACGAGCAGGGGCGCTACCGCGAGGCGCTCGAGACGGCGGAAATTTCGCTCGATATTTTCACCAAGCTCGGGCTGCGCCCGGAATCGCTCAATGTGGCCCACGCCCGCCGCGCCCGCGCGGCGGCGCTCACGGCCGAGGGACGATACCCCGAGGCGCTCGCCGAGCTCGAACGGATGAAGCAGGGCCTGGCGTCGTCACCGTACCTGCTCGCGCGCCTCGGCAAGGGTGACGTCGACTGGTCCTTCGCGCTGGTGCGCAGTGCGCGCGCCGCCGAGGCGGTGTCGATGCTCGAACCGCTGGTGGCCGAACTCGAGCAGCGGCTCGGGTCAGACAGCTACGAAACCGCCGAGGCGCGCGGATTCCTGGCGCTGGCGCTCGCCGCCGCCGGCCGGCGTGATGATGCGGTGGCGCTGTTTGCCAAGGCCGTCCCGGTGCTGGTGGCGGCCGGTGAATCGACGGACGGTCGCGGGGGGG
>CAZVUN010000016.1:24386-36850 GCA_964629975.1 uncultured Acidiferrobacteraceae bacterium
CGCCGGCCGCCCCCCCCCCCCCCCCCCCCCCCCCCCCCCGCCGCTATGTGATCATGCTGGAGGCCTACCTCGAAGTGTTGGCCGATCCGCGGGTTCACGCGACCGCGCGGGCGGCGGGACTTGATCCCGTGGCCGAGGCGTTTCGCGTGGCTGATCTCGCGCGCGCCCAGGGCGTGCAGCGCGCGCTCACCAGTGGCGCGGCGCGCGCGGCCGCGACCGAACCGGCGCTGGCCGAGCTCGTAAAGCGTGAGCAGGAAAACGCCAACCGCCTCACGGCATTGCGTGACCTGTTGGCCGGCACGGGCGCGGCGCCTGATGGGCAGCGTGTCGAGGGCGCGGTCAAGCGCCTGCGCAAGGAGATCACGGAACTAGAGAAGGAGCGCAAGGAACTGTACAAGGACATCGAGCGGCGCTTCCCGAGGTTTGCCAACCTGCTGAATCCGAAGCCGGCCACGATAGACGCCGTGCGCGCGGGCCTCGCCGACGACGAGGCGTTGCTCGCCGTGTACGTCGCGGAGGAGCGCAGTTATGTGTGGGCGGTGGCCAGGCGTGGTGACGTTGGTTTTGCAGTCGTGCCGCGTGGCATCGCAGCCATCGAGCAGTCGGTCACGCAGCTGCGCAAGGCGCTCGACCCGGGCGCGGCAACGCTCGGCAGCATGCCGGCGTTCGACGTGGCCGAGGGTTACAAGCTCTACCGCGAGCTGCTCAAGCCGCTCGAGGCGACATGGCGCGGCAAGCAGAGCCTGCTGGTCGTGCCGCACCGCGCGCTCGGACGCCTGCCGTTCGCGGTGCTGCCGACGCAGCCGGTCGCGCTTGCGCCCGACAGGCGCCTGCTGTTCGAGAGTTATCGTGCCGTGCCGTGGCTCCTGCGCACCGCGGCGGTAACGCAGTATCCGTCGGCCAGCGCGTTCGTCGCCTTGCGTGCGCTGCCGCCGGGCGATCCGAACCGGCGCACCTTTGCCGGTTTCGGCGACCCGCTATTCAATAAGGAACAGCTCGTCGAGGCGAAGAGCGAGTCCGGCCAGCGCATCCAGCTCGCTTCCGCCGGATCCAGCGTGATGCGCGGCAAACCTCTGCCGCTGCGCAATCTCGCGGTCGCGCGCGTGCAGGTGGCGGCCGACGCAGAAAGCGGGGCGGCGCCGGATGTTGCCAACTCGAGCGCGCTCGCGCAGGTCCCGCGCCTGCCGGATACGGGCGAGGAGATTCGCGAAATCGCGCGCGTGCTCGGCGCCGATCCCGAACAGGATGTGTACTTGCAGCTGCGCGCCAACGAGGAGCAGGTGCTGCGCGCCAACCTTGCCAACCGCAAGATCGTGATGTTCGCCACGCACGGCCTGGTGCCGGGCGAGCTCGACGGGCTCGGTCAGCCGGCGCTCGCGCTCACGGCGCCCGAGCTCGCGGGCGTGGAGGGCGACGGGCTGCTCACCCTGAACGAGGTGCTCGGGATGAAGCTCAGTGCCGACTGGGTGGTGCTGTCGGCGTGCAACACCGCGGCCGGTGACGGCCAGGGTGCGGAGGCGATCTCCGGGCTCGGGCGGGCGTTCTTCTACGCGGGCAGCCGCGCGCTGCTCGTCACGCACTGGCCGGTGGAAACTACCTCGGCGCGCGCGCTCACCACCGAGCTGTTCCGCCGCCAGGCCGCGAACCCCGGCCTGACGCGCGCCGAGGCGCTGCGCCAGGCGCAGCTCGCGCTCATCGACGGTCCCGGTTACACCGAAGGCGGCAGGAGCGTGCACGCCTACGCGCATCCGCTGTTCTGGGCGCCGTACGCGCTGGTGGGCGACGGCGGGCGGTAAGAGGCGCACGGCGCAGCGGCAGGCGCGCGCTGCGGCAAACCCCGCGGCTCGCGGGCCCGGGCTGTCGTGGATCCGAAACGGTTCTGGCACACGCATGACATGCGCGGCGCGTAGGGTTGGGGCGCGACGTTGTCTGAGTCCGTTCCGATCCACGAACCCTGAGGGAATGCGTCATGCGCCAGAACCTGGCAACACTCACCGTGGCGGCCGTCTTCGCCGTGCTGCCCACACTCACCATGGCCTTTGACTGGGACCACTCGAAGGATGACCACGCCAGCAACGGCAAGAACCTGAACGTCCAACTCGGTCCCCGTCCGTACTTCCTCGTCGAGGACATGAGTCCGGGTCCGCTCAAGTCCAGGCTGCAATCCTGTGCCGAGGGTCCGTTCAAGAAGACCGACTTCTCCATCGGCCATCGCGGCGCGGCCCTGCAGTTCCCCGAGCACACGCGGGAATCGTACGAGGCCGCCGCGCGCATGGGCGCGGGCATCCTCGAATGCGACGTGACCTTCACCAAGGACCAGGAACTCGTCTGCCGGCACTCGCAGTGCGATCTGCACACCACGACCAACATCCTGGCCACGCCGCTCGCGGCCAAGTGCAGCCAGCCGTTCCAGCCGGCGGTGTTCGACGCCAGCGGTAACCTCATTGCGCCGGCGACGGCCACCTGCTGCACGAGTGACATCACGCTCGCCGAGTTCAAGACCCTGCGCGGCAAGATGGATGCGTCCAACCCGCGTGCCAGGACGGTTGCCGAGTACCTCGGCGGCACGCCCAGCTTCCGCACCGACCTCTACGCGGGTCCGAGCAGTGGCACGCTCCTGACGCACAAGGAGAGCATCGCGCTGTTCAAGAAGCTCAACGTGAAGATGACGCCGGAACTGAAGTCGCCGAGCGTGCCGATGCCGTTCAACGGCTTCACGCAGGAGGCCTACGCGCAGAAGATGATCGACGAGTACAAGGCCGCCGGCGTGTCGCCGCGCGACGTCTTCGCGCAGTCGTTCAACCTCGCGGACGTGCTGTACTGGATCAATCACGAGCCGGCCTTCGGCAAACAGGCGGTGTACCTCGATGACATCGATCCGACCGACAGCAATCCCGGCAACGATCTGCCGCCGACGCTGGGCCAGCTTCAGCAGCTCCGTGCGCAGGGCGTGCGGATCGTGGCGCCGCCGACCTGGGCGCTGCTGGCACTCGACTACAACGGCAAGATCGTGCCGTCGCAGTACGCCCTCGATGCCAAGGCCGCCGGGCTCGACATCATTACCTGGACGCTGGAGCGTTCCGGGATACTGGCCGACGGCGACGGCGGCTGGTACTACCAGTCGATCAATCCGGCGCTCAAGAACGAGGGCGCGACGATGGAGGCGCTGCACGTGCTGGCCAAGGACGTCGGCATCCGCGGCATCTTCTCTGACTGGCCGGCGACCGTGACCTATTACGCCAACTGCATGAACCTCAAGTAGCGCGCAGCGCGCTGTCGGCTTGCGACCCGGGCCGGTGCCATGGCACCGGCCCGTTGTCGCACGAAATGCGGCGCGCCGGGCGCCGCGAATCACGCCATCGCGCCGGGCCCGCACCGTCGCAGGGACGGGTGCAGGCGGTCCGGTCCCACCGGTTTCTCGATGAAGCCGCCGGCCCCCAGCGCGCACCCCATTCGACCGTGCCGTGCTAGGATCCCGGCCTCTGGGGTGAACGGGTGCTCAAGGCCGTGCCCGGCGCACCGACGGCCGACACCCAGCGAGGGCGGGCGAATGGCCGAGGCCGGTGCGACCCACGGCGCGGGCAGCCGGCCTTCACCGGCGGCATACAGGTCAGGATCGGTCCCGCGCCATGCTCATGCTCCTCGTCGTCCTGGCCCTGATCGCGGTCGTCTTGGCCATCTTCTGGATGCGCTGGCGCCAGCTGGCGCGCGCCGATTACATCCGCCGTTACATGTTCCCGGCCGGCCTGTTCGAGCGGCTGCGCAAGCGCCGCCCCGAGCTCACGGTGAAAGATTGTCAACTGGTGGCCCGGGCACTGCGCCAGTTCTTCCTCGCGCACCTCAACAGCGGTTGCCAGTTCGTGTCGATGCCGTCGCAGGTGGTCGACGACCTGTGGCACGAGTTCATCCTCTACACGCGCCACTATCAGCACTTCTGCCGCCGCGCCTTCGGCCACTTTCTGCACCACACGCCCGCGGTCGTGCTCGGCGCCGCGCGCCAGAACAACGCCGGCCTGCGCCGCACCTGGTGGCACACGTGCCTGGAGGAGAACATCAATCCGCGCAAGCCGACGCGCCTGCCGCTGCTGTTCGCGCTCGATGCCAAGCTCAACATCGCCGACGGCTTTCGCTACACACTGGATTGCGCCCAGCGCCGCCGCGACGGACAGGGCAGCATCTACTGCGGCGGCGACTTCGCCGATCCGGGCATCGATGGCGGCACCGACGGTTTCGGTGACGGCGGCGGCGACAGCGGCGGCGGCGACGGCGGCTGTGGCGGCGACTGACGTGAGTGTTGCGCGCATGAAGCGCTTGCGCCGCTGGGCGCCGACGAACGCGCTTGAACAGGGCATGCGTGGCGCGGTAGCGTAGCGCAGCGGCCGATCCGACCAGGACGTCAGCGAGCGTGCGGCGCTCGGCCCCGGCGATGTGCACTGCACGCCGCGTTCGCCTCGTCAGCAATCGGCCGTCGCCCCAGCCGATGATCCCCCTCCGAGTGCGCGTGGCGTTTCCGGCAATAACAACGCAAGGAGCCACTTCATGCACAAGATTCCGCTCACCACGCTAGTCGTCCTCGCCAGCCTGATCGGCTGCACCCGCCCGCAAACCCCGGCGCCACCGCCTGCGAGGATCGTGGCGATCGACGCCGCGACCGTCGAGGCCATGCTGGAGAAGCGCGTGCGACCGGCGTTCGTGCCCGGTGAAGTCGTGGTCAAGATGAAACCGACGCCGGCGGGCACGTTGCGCGCGATGCCGTCGACGGAATTGAAGCGTCTCAACCTCGAGGCCAAGCAGGACAGGACCTCGGGTGGCGAGATCGTCTATCGCCTCGATCCGAACATGCTGCGCACGCTGTCGGCGAAAGAGGCGGGCGACCGTACGCTCGCGGCGGTCAAGAGCCTGCGCGCGCGAGCGGACGTCGAGTACGCGCAGCCCAACTATCTGTTCCAGGTCACGGCCACGCCCAACGACACCGGCTTTCCCAAGCAGTGGCACTACTTTGACAACGGCAGCGGCGCCGGCCAGGCGCCAGGCGGCATCAACCTGCCGACGGTGTGGAACACGAACCAGGGCAGCTCCGCGGTGGTGGTGGCGGTGATCGACACCGGCATCCTCCCCGGACACGAAGACATCAGCGGCTCGCCCAATCTCGTCGCCGGCTACGACATGATCAGCGATGCCGGCACCGCCAATGACGGCGACGGGCGCGATGCGGACGCCACCGACGCGGGCGATGCCATTGCCGCCAACGAGTGCTATCCCGGCAGCCCGGCGCTGCCCTCGAGCTGGCACGGCACGCACGTGGCCGGCACCATCGGCGTCGGCAAGACCAACAACGGCGTCGGGGTCGCAGGCGTCAACTGGCACGTCAAGGTGCAACCGGTGCGCGTGCTCGGCAAATGCGGCGGCACCATGGTCGACATCAACGACGCCATCCGCTGGGCCGCGGGCCTGCCGGTGCCGGGCGTGCCGGCCAATCCGACGCCGGCCAAGGTGATCAACATGAGCCTCGGCGGCGGCGCGCCGTGTTCGGCCTCGCCTGCCACGCAGAGTGCCATCAACGACGCGCTGGCCAAGGGCGTGACCGTGGTGGTGGCCGCCGGCAACGAATCCGCCGACGCCTCCGGCTTCATCCCCGCGAGCTGCAACGGTGTCATCACGGTCGCGGCCAGCGACCGGCGCGGTGTCCTCGCCACGCGCTACTCCAACTTCGGTGCGCGCATCGACATCATGGCGCCCGGCGGCGACACCCGCCAGGACAGCGACAACGACGGCAATCCGGACGGCGTGCTGAGCATGGTCGATGGCGGCTATGCCTACTACAACGGCACCTCGATGGCCGCGCCGCACACCGCCGGTGTCGTGGCGTTGCTGCTCGCGCAGGACGGCACGCGCACGCCGGCGCAGATCCTGGGCCTGCTCAAGGCCAACGCCTTGCCGCGCTCCGCGACCGAGTGTCCGAAGCCCTGCGGCGCCGGACTGCTCAATGCCAAGGTCGACGGCAGTGGTGGTCAGCCGCCCGGTGGCGTGGTCGAGCTCACCGTGACGCCGGCGAGCGTAACGGTCGAGGCCGGCAAGAGCGCGGAGATCACCGCCACCGTCAGGCGCGCTGGCGCCGCCGATGCCGGCAAGACCGTTACTTTCGTGTCGACCAACCCGCTGGTAGCGACGGTGACGCCGGCCAGCGCCACGACCGACGCCAGCGGCGCGGCCAAGGCGACCGTCGGCGGGCTCGCACCGGGCGACGTCACGCTCACGGTCGAGTCGCAGGGCGTGAGCAAGTCGGTCGCGATCAAGGTGCCGGTCAAGATGCCAGCCGTGCCGCTGCTGCTGGTGACGGCGCTGCTGCTCGCGGCGGTGGCCGCCTACGCGTGGCGCCTGCGCCGGCGGCCGACGGCATGATCGCCGTTGCGGCACCGGATCGAGCCGCTGCGCCGCGCCGCGAGGGGCGTGCGCTGCTGACATCGCTCGCCCTCGCGCTCGGTGCGCTGTGGGCGCTCGAGTTGCTGCCGGCGCTCGGTGCGCTGCTCGCGCCGCTCAATGTGCTCACCGCGCAGCTCACCGCGGCCATGCTGGCCGCGGTCGGTCTGTCGGTGGCGCGCGCGGGCGCGGTGCTGGTGCATGCCGGCGGTTTCACCGGCGTCATCGATCATGCCTGCACCGCGCTCGTGCCGGTTGTCGTGCTCGCGGCCCTGCTGCTGCCGCGGGCGGCGTCACGGCGCGCGCGTGCGAGCGGTGTGCTGCTCGGGGCAGTGTTGCTGGTCGCGGTCAATCAACTGCGCCTCGTGAGTCTCGTGTGGCTCGGGGTGCAGGCACCGGATCTGTTTCAGCTCGCGCATGTCTGGCTGTGGCCGGCGCTTCTCGTCGCGACCACGGCCGGTTACGGGTGGGCATGGGCGCGCAGGACGTGCCGCTGAGGCGGCAGGGTGCCTGAGCTCCGCGCCGCCATCCGCACCGTGGCCGGGCTGCTGCTCGCGGCGCCGTGGTTCGCCGCGGCCAGCGCCAACGGCCCGCCGTCCTACGTGCCGGGCGACGTGATCGTCAAGTTCACGGACGCGAGCAGCGCCGGTCTGGCGCTGACGCGCGCCCTGCAGGCCGAGCAGCTACCGGTGGAGGTGACGCACCTGGCTGTGCAGTTGTCCGGCGAGCTCGGCGTGCCGCTCGTGGCGACGCGCGTCACCTCCGGGCGCGAGCTGGTGCTGAGCATCGATCGCGACCAGCTCGCGCGCCGCCTCGCGCAGCAGGTGGCCCGCGATCCCGCGGTGCGCAGCGTGGCGCCGATCGCGGCCCCGAAGACGATTCTGCCCGCGGTGCAGATCGCCTTCGCGGTCGCGCCGGTGCGCGACAGCGAGCTCGACCGCACCCTGCGCCAGACCGCGCAAAGCGGCCGCAAGACGGCAGCGGCGCTCGATGCGCTGGCCGCGCGCCTGGCGGGCAGTCCGCGGCTGGCAGTCGCGGGGCAGGTGGGGCAGGGCGGCGAGCTCCTGCTCACCGTCGATATCGCCGCCCTCACGCGCACCCTGATCGCGGACCTGCAGCGCCGCGCCGACGTCGAGTACGCGCAACCGAGCCACGTGCTGCATCCGCTCGGGGTCGGCGCGCCCTCGCGCCCGCCGGGGCGCTAGCCGATCTGTTCCACGAGCTCGGCCAGCGAGCGGGCGGGGCGCAGCGCCTGCGTCACGTCGCGGCCGAGGAGCTTGCTGATCTGGCTGGTGGAGAACATGCCGATCACCTGATGCGTGCGCGTGTGCGGGTCGGTGTTCACGACGAGGACGTGCTGGCGCTCGAAGGCGCGCAGCGTCTCGACGATATCGCCGACGCGCGCGGTGGCCACCCGTGCGGCATCGAGGACGCGCAGGTCCGGTTGCGCCGTCATCACCGCCGCCACCGTGATGCGCGAGCGCGGCACGCGCGCCTGCTGCGTGATCTGAATCGGCTTCTCGCCCATGATGTCGTTGGCGGTGACCACGCCGAGGATCTCCCCGGCGTCGTTCATCACGAACAGCAGGCGCACACCCGCGGTTTTCATCTTGTTCAGGGCATCATCGATCGCGACCCCCGGGTGCGTGGTGACCGGAGGCACGACCTTGAAGTCCGTCATCACGGCGAGCGCCGGACTGTCGAGGTGCACGATGTCGGGCGCCTTGGTTTCACCGAACGACACGCGCGGGGGCAGCGGCAGGAACGGCAGGGCAGTGAATGCGGAGCTCATCGGTCGCCTCCTGGGTAGACGGGTTTCCAGGAACCGATGCTACGCGCCGTGCCGGACGATCCCAAGCCATACCCGCACGAGGCGCGCGCGATTGCGAGCGAAGCGCCTGCATGACGGGAGCCGTGCGCCTCCCCGTTGCGTTCGCGCCGCAATTTCCGAGAATGTCCCGGTGAAGACCTCCAAACGACGTTGGCGTGCCGCCGCGCTGTTTGGCGCCATTGTGCTCGCCTACCTCGGTATGCAGGTGTACGCGGTCACGGCCGCGTACCGCGGCCTGGCGCTCGCGCCGGGATTTCTCGCAGCGCTGCTCGGTTGGGCGCTGCTCATGACGGCCTTTCCGTTCCTGCTGTGGCGCATCGAGCGCGCCGGCTGGCACCGCCTCGCCACTGCCGGTGCCTGGTTCGGCTACATGTGGATGGGGCTGGTGTTCCTGTTTTTCTGGATCGCGCTGGCGCTCGAGGCGCTGGGCGCGCTGGCAGGTGCAAGCGGTGCGTTTCCGTCGGCCGGTTTGGCACCGTGGGGCATGCGCAGCTTTGCGCTGGCGGTCGTGCTCACGCTGGCGGTCGGCGCGTACGGGGTCGTGGCCGCGCGGCGAGCGCGCGTCGAGCGCATCACGCTGCACTCGGCGAAGCTGCCAGCCGCTCGTGCGCCGCTGCGCATCGTGCTGCTGTCCGATGTGCACCTGGGCGCGCTGGTCGGTGCCGGCCGCCTGCGCCGCATCCTCGCGCAGGTCGAGCGGCTGGCGCCCGACGTCGTGCTGTCGGCCGGCGACCTGGTCGATGGGCAGGCGGATCACCTGAACCGTCTGGTGCCGCAGCTCGCGGCGCTGCGCCCGCCGCTTGGCAAGTTCGCGGTGATCGGCAACCACGAATGCTACGTCGGGCTCGCGCACGCCCTCGACTTCCATGCCCGCGCCGGCTTCACGGTGCTGCGTGGCGCAGCCGCGGAGGTCACGCCGGCGCTCGCCATCGCCGGCGTGGACGACCCGGCGGCCTCGCGCCCACGCGCACCGGCCGCGACGGACGAACGCGCGGCACTCGCCGCGGTGCCCAAGGACCGTTTTGTGATCCTGCTCAAGCACCAGCCGGTCGTGGCGCGCGCCGCCGCCGGGAGCTTCGATCTGCAGCTCTCCGGCCACGTGCACCAGGGGCAGATCTTCCCGTTCAACTTCTTCGTGCGCCTCACGTACAACGCGCGCACCGGATTGACCGCACTGCCCGGCGGCGGCCACCTGTACGTCAGCCGCGGCACCGGCACCTGGGGCCCGCCCATGCGGGTGCTGGCGCCGCCCGAGATCACGCTGATCGAGCTCGCGCCCGCGCACGCGGCAGCGTAACGCGGCGCACAGCGTGCGGCCGCATGCTAGGATTTCGCCGGCGAACCGTCCGACGGCGCGTGCTCGGCCACGATCCCCGGGACCGGCGCGCGGAGCCGATGACCCGAGGATAAACGCACCATGTCCGTACCGATGTCCGACGAGCAGTTGAAGTCCCTCAAGACCCTCACCGCCGTGATCTACGGTCTGTACGCCGCGTGGTTCGTGGTGGGCATCAGCGCCATCGTGGCGATCGTCATGAACTATGTGAAGAGGGACGACGTCGCCGGCACCTGGCTCGAAAGCCACTTTCGCTGGCAGATCCGCACCTTCTGGTTCGGGCTGCTGTGGGCGGTGCTTGGGGCCATCACCTTCATCATCGTCATCGGCTGGATCATCCTGACCGTCGACTGCATCTGGATCATCTACCGCATCGTCAAGGGCTGGCTCAACCTCAACGACAACAAGCCGATGTACCTGGCGCCGGCGGGCAGGGGGCTTACCGTCCGATAGGCACCGCCGCGCGCGGTGATGCAGCACAGCAGGCACGTCACGCAGGAACGCATGGCGACACCGGTGCCGAAGCTGCAGCAACTGCAACGTGAGACCAGGGCGCAGCGCAAGGCCGCGCAGGACGAGCGAGCCGCTCGGCGCGCCACGGGTCGAGGGGATGACCGTCGGCGCGGGTCGAACCCGCGAGACCGGTTCGCAGGAGAGGCCTAGTTGCGGGCTCACCCATTACCGGCAAGAATGCAGGCCGGCGACGCACAGGGCGCGCGTGGCGAATCGCGACCAAGGAATCGTGCCACCGCACCGCCGTCACACCATGCCATGGAGGACAACACCGTGTCCGTTCTGTACTCGAAGGCCACGCTCGGCCCGCTCACCCTGCAAAATCATCTGGTCATGGCGCCGCTCACGCGCAACCGCGCCACCGACAACATTCCCAACGCGCTGATGGCGGAATACTACGCGCAGCGTGCCGGTGTCGGCCTCATCATCACCGAAGGCACGTCGCCGTCCCCGAACGGGCTCGGCTACCCGCGCATACCGGGGATCTTCTCGGCCGCGCAGATCGACGGGTGGAAACGCATCACCGATGCCGTGCACGCCAAGGGCGCGAAGATGTTCCTGCAGCTCATGCACTGCGGGCGCATTGCCCATCCGCTCAACCTGCCCGCCGGGGCACGCGTGCTGGCGCCGTCGGCGGTGGCGGCCGCCGGTGAGATTTACACGGACGCCGAGGGGCTGAAGCCGCACCCGGTGCCGCAGGCGATGACCGAGGCCGACATCAAGAACACGATCGCGGAATATGCGCAGGCCGCACGGAACGCGGTGACCGCGGGCTTCGACGGTATCGAGCTGCACAGCGCCAATGGCTATCTGCTCGAACAGTTCATACGCCCGAACACCAATCAGCGCACCGATGGCTACGGCGGCGCGATCGAGAACCGCGCGCGCTTCGTGCTGGAGGTCGCCGACGCGGTGATCGCCGCGATCGGCAAGGACAAAGTGGGCATCCGGCTGTCGCCCTTCGGTGTCTTCAACGACATGCCGCTGTACGACGCGATGGAGGCCGACTACACCTACCTGGCACGCGAGCTCAATGCCCGCGGGCTGGTTTACATCCACCTCGTCGATCACTCGCCCATGGGCGCGCCGCCCGTACCGGATGCCATGAAGGCGACGATCCGCAGGCACTTCAAGCGCACCTTGATCCTGTCCGGCGGCTACGACGCCGCGCGCGCGGAGGCCGACCTGGCCGCGGGCAAATGCGATCTCATCGCCGTGGGCCGCCCGATCCTCGCCAATCCCGATTTGCTGGAGCGCTGGCGAACCGGCGCGGCCGTGAACGCGCCGGACATGGCGACGTTCTACACGCCAGGACCGAAGGGCTACACCGACTATCCGGCGTTGTAACGACGGCGGGCCGCACGGACCCGCGCGTCCCGGTCACGCCGCCAGTTCGTGCGCGTAGTACGGCCGCTCGCGATCGTCGAGCAAGGCGTCGAGCGCGGCCGCATCGAGCCCTTCCGGACGCAGCCACTGCGCCAGGTTGCTGGCCTTGAGCGGGATCAGGCAGCGGTTGTGGCCGGTGGCGGCGACTTCCGGCGGCGGGTCGTCGGTGATGGCCGCGAAGGAATCGAGATCCGGTTCGCCCGGGGACTGCCAGTGATCCCACAGGCACGCGATCAGCATGTCGCTCGGCGGCTGCCGGTTGAAGTGCAGCACGACGTTACTTGGCTTCTCGCCGGGGGCGAGCGCGCGCTTTTCGTAATCGTGCCGCGCCACGTTCTCGAAGAAACTCGACACCACCATGACGGCATGGTGGTGGCCGAACAGATCCTTCCAGAACTTCGGCAGGCTGTCGCGCCGCGCGTTGTAGAGACCCGGGTAGCGCCGGTCGTACCACGCCGGCTTGCCATTGGGGCGGCAGTGGTAGCGCATCGGGCGGATCACCAGCTCCGTGCCGTCCGCGACCACGACCGGCGCGTACCAGAACGGGAAGATGCGGCTGTCCTCGGGCGCGGGCACGCGGCGGCGCAGATCCGCAAGCTTGCGCATGTACCAGGCGACCTTGTTGCGGGCGATGCGCTCCTCCTCGCGCGCCTTCTTCGTTTCCTTGACCTGGAGCGCGCGCTCGGCATCGGCCAGGCGCTTCTTCTGCTGGAACAGCTCGGCCTCCCACTGCGCGGCCTTGCGCGCGCGGTACTCATCGATCGCCTGCTTGATCGCGCGCTCGGCCGGGGTCGCGGGCTCCTCGAAGTTCGCCTCCAGCGCCTTGGCGATCTTGATGCCGTCGTCCTCGAGCCGCCGGCGGAACAGCTCGGCAAAGCGCGGCGTGTCGATGCGCGCCTTGAAGCGCAGCCCCAGGGCCTTCAACCGCTGCTCCACCATCGCCGAGTAGCACATGCCGTACACCTTACGAAAAACCGC
>CAZVUN010000017.1:0-35898 GCA_964629975.1 uncultured Acidiferrobacteraceae bacterium
CCTTCGCGGTCAAGCCGATGAACTGCCCGTGCCACATCCAGATCTACAACCAGGGGCTGAAGAGCTATCGCGACCTGCCGTTGCGCCTGGCGGAGTTCGGTTCCTGCCACCGCAATGAGCAATCCGGCGCGCTGCATGGCCTGATGCGGGTGCGCGGCTTCACGCAGGACGACGCCCACATCTTCTGCAGTGACGACCAGATCCAGTCGGAGGTCTCGACGTTCATCGACCTGCTGCACCGGGTCTATGCCGATTTCGGCTTCCGCCAGCTGAGTTACAAGCTGTCCACGCGTCCGGCCAACCGCATCGGCGCCGACGAGGTCTGGGACATGGCCGAGCATGCCCTCGAACAGGCCCTGAACAGCAAGCATCTGCCGTGGGAACTGCAGCCGGGGGAGGGCGCGTTCTACGGGCCGAAGATCGAGTTTTCCCTGAAAGACTCGATCGGGCGCGTATGGCAGTGTGGCACCATCCAGGTGGATTTCTCGATGCCGGGGCGCCTGGGTGCGACCTATATTGCGGAGGACGGCTCGAAGAAGGTTCCCGTCATGCTGCACCGCGCGATCTTTGGCTCGCTCGAGCGCTTCATCGGCATTCTGATCGAGGAATACGCGGGCGCCTTCCCCGTCTGGCTGGCTCCGGTGCAGGTGGTGATTCTGACCATCACCGATCAGCAGGCCGACTACGCCCGGGGGCTAGAAAAGACGTTGCGCGGGCGTGGTTTGCGTGCGGAAGCTGACTTGAGAAATGAGAAAATCGGCTTTAAAATCCGCGAGCATACCCTGCAACGCATTCCCTACATGCTGGTCATCGGCAAGAAGGAGGCGGAGGCAGGATCGCTGGCCGTGCGCACGCGCAAGGGCGAGGATCTAGGCAGCATGACGCTCGAGGCATTCCTCGAGCTTCTCGCCCAGGACATCGCGGGCCGCGGCATTACTTTTTGAGGACCAGACACATCGCGACTGAACGAGAGCATCGAGTTAACGGCCGAATCAAGGCGCCGCGCGTCCGGGTAATCGGCGTGGATGGGCAGCAGCTGGGTATCGTCTCCATCGGCGATGCCTTGCGCAAAGCGGAGGAGGCCGGGCTCGACTTGGTTGAAATCTCCCCGACGGCGGACCCGCCCGTGTGCCGTATCATGAACTACGGCAAGTTCCAGTACGAGGAGGCCAAACGGCGGCACGCAGCCAAGAAGAAGCAGAAGCAAATCCAGGTAAAGGAAGTGAAGTTTCGCCCCGGTACCGACGTCGGCGACTATCAGGTGAAGCTTCGCAACCTGATGCGCTTTCTGGAGGAGGGCAACAAGGCAAAGGTTACCCTGCGCTTCCGTGGCCGCGAGATGAGCCACCAGGAGCTCGGTATCGAGATGCTCAAGCGCATCGAGGCCGACCTCAAGGACCACGGGGTGGTCGAGGTGTACCCCAAGCTCGAGGGCCGGCAAATGACGATGGTCGTGGCCCCGAAGACCGCGGCGGTCCGCCCCAAGGCGGAAAAGAGCGAAAAACCGGAGGCGCCGAAGCAGGACGCGCAGTAGTGCGCTTTCGATAACCCGCGACCAAACGGGCGTGCATGTGCCCGCAGGCGCCAAGACAGCAGGAGTACTGAAACATGCCAAAACTCAAGACCAACAAGAGCGCTGCCAAGCGCTTCAAGAAGTCCGCCAGCGGCGGCTTCAAGCGTGGCCATTCGCACCTGCGCCACATCCTCACCAAGAAGAGCACCAAGCGTAAGCGCCACTTGCGCGGAACGACGATGGTGCACGAGACGGATACGGATCGTATTCGTCAGATGATGCCGTATATCTAAGGGGGTGAGGCATGCCACGCGTTAAACGCGGCGTCGTTGCCGGGCGACGCCACAAGAAGGTTCTGGCCCAGGCCAAGGGCTTCTACAACGCCCGCCGCAAGACCATCAAGGTCGCCAAGCAGGCGGTTACCAAGGCAGGACAGTACGCGTTTCGCGATCGGCGCGTGCGCAAGCGCGAATTCCGCGCCCTGTGGATCCAGCGCATCAACGCCGGAGCGCGCGAGTGCGGACTGTCGTACAGCCGATTTATGGACGGCCTCAAGAAGGCCGCGATTGCCATCGACCGCAAGGTGCTGGCCGACATCGCGGTGCACGATCGGAAGGCCTTTTCCGTGCTGGCCGACAAGGCCAGGGCTGCGCTCGCCAGTTGACGTCGCGCCGCGCAGACAGCTGCGCGCGCACGGTCTGACGTACCAGAAAGGGAAGGGCCCGCGGGGCCTTTCCCTTTTTTTGTGAGATCGACATCGTGGCAACGACCAGAGACGCCGTACAACAGGAGCTGTCCCGACTGCTCAACGAGGCACGGGAGCAGCTTGCCGCTGCCGCCGACGCGGCCGCGGTGGAAGGCGTGCGCGTGCGCTACCTGGGCAAGAAGGGCCTGCTCACGGACCAGCTCAAGATGCTCGGTCAGTTGCCGGCAGACGACCGGCCGCACGTCGGCAAGTGGGTCAATGAAGCCAAGGAGGCGTTACAGACGCAACTCGCGCTGCGCAAACAGGAGCTGGACGACGCCGCGCGCAGCGCGCGGCTCGCGCAGGAATCGCTCGACGTTACGCTGCCCGGCCGTGGCCTGCAACCGGGCGGACTTCACCCGGTGACGCGCACCCTGCAGCGGCTCGAAGCGTTCTTCGTGCGCATGGGTTTCGCCGTGGCGCAGGGCCCGGAGATCGAGGACGACTACCATAACTTCGAGGCCCTCAACATTCCGGCCGATCACCCCTCGCGCGCGATGCACGACACGTTCTACCTCGATGCGCATCGGCTATTGCGCACGCACACCTCGCCGGTGCAGGTGCGTTACATGCAGGCACACCGCCCGCCGCTGCGCGTGATTGCGCCGGGACGCGTGTACCGCTGCGACTCGGATGTCACGCATACCCCGATGTTCCATCAACTCGAAGGTCTCATGGTCGACGAAAATGTCAGCTTCGCGGACCTCAAGGGCGTGCTCACCGAGTTTCTGCGGCATTTTTTCGAGCGCCCGCTGAAGGTGCGGTTCCGTCCCTCCTATTTCCCGTTCACGGAACCGTCCGCCGAGGTCGACATCAGTTGCGTCATCTGCGACGGGAAGGGATACCTCAGTAGCGCGCAAGACCCGGACGCGCCGGGGGCGGCGGGCACCAGCGGCTGTCGCGTGTGCAAGCACACCGGCTGGCTCGAGGTGCTCGGTTGCGGGATGGTGCA
This sequence comes from uncultured Acidiferrobacteraceae bacterium, assembly GCA_964629975.1. GTDB lineage: Bacteria > Pseudomonadota > Gammaproteobacteria > Acidiferrobacterales > Sulfurifustaceae. The sequence goes on from CAZVUN010000017.1 coordinate 3,211, forward strand.
TCCCGAGGTGTTTCGTCACGTCGGCATCGACAGCGAGCGCTGGACGGGGTTTGCATTCGGACTGGGGGTCGAGCGCCTGGCGATGTTGCGCTACGGGGTGACGGACCTGCGCATGTTTTACGAAAACGATCTGCGCTTCCTGCAGCAGTTTCGTTAGACACACGACCGGGGTCTGGCATGAAGATCAGCGTGCAGTGGTTACGCGAGTGGGTGTCACCGCGGCTCGACGTGCCGGCCATGGCGGAGCGCCTGACGAACGCCGGACTCGAGGTCGGGGCGATCAGCCCGGTCGCGCCCGCGCTCGAGCGGGTGGTGGTGGGCGAGATCCTGAGCGTGGCGCCGCATCCATCGGCCGAACGGTTGCGTTGCTGCCGGGTGCGTGTCGCGCGCGACAAGGTGCTCGACATCGTGTGTGGCGCACCCAATGCCGTCGCCGGCATGCGCGCGCCGCTGGCGCTGCCCGGCGCGCGGCTGCCCAACGGCAGCGTCGTGGGTGAAACCGACATCCGCGGCGTGCGCTCCGCCGGCATGTTGTGCTCGGCGCAGGAGCTGGGGCTCGAGGAATCCTCCCACGGGATCATGGAACTGACCGGCGCGGCGCGCGTCGGCGCGAGCCTCGCGGAGGCGCTCGCGCTCGATGATCAGGTGCTCGAGATCGACCTCACGCCCAATCGGGGCGATTGCCTGAGCGTCGCTGGCATCGCACGTGAGCTGGCCGCGCTGACGGGCGCGCGTCTGCGTGCGCCACGCGTGCCGACCGCACGCGTCACGAGCAAGCGGCGCGTCGCGGTAACGCTGGACGCACCGCAGGACTGTCCGCACTACGCCGGGCGCGTCCTCGAGGACATCGATGCGGCCGCGCCCACGCCGCTCTGGATGAAGGAGCGTCTGCGGCGCGGCGGTATCCGCAGCATCCATCCCGTGGTCGACGTGACCAACTACGTGATGCTGGAGCTCGGACAGCCGATGCATGCGTTCGATCTCGAGCGTGTGCGCGGCGCCATCCGCGTGCGCCACGCGCGGGCGGGCGACGCGCTCACGCTGCTGGACGGCAGGCAGATCGAGCCGCCGAGCGGGAGCGTGCTGATTGCCGATGAACGCGGGCCTCTGGCGCTCGCCGGCATCATGGGCGGGGCCGCCAGTGCCGTCAGCGCGACGACGCGCCACCTGTTCCTCGAAAGCGCATACTTCCGGCCCGAATCCATCGCCGGCCGGGCGCGAGCCCTCGGTTTGCAGACCGAATCGTCGCAGCGCTTCGAGCGCGGCGTGGATCCGGCGCTGCAGCGGCGCGCGCTCGAGCGGGCGACCGAGCTGTTGCGCGGCATCGTCGGCGGCCGGCCTGGACCGGTGGTCGAGGCCACGGCGCGACGTCACCTGCCGGCAGTGAAACCCATCGCCCTGCGTCGTGCGCGTGTGCGGCGTGTGCTCGGGACGGAGCTCGGGCGCGAAGACTGCGAGACGATTCTGCGGCGACTCGGCATGCGCAGCGCGCGCATGCGCGAGGGCTGGCGCGTCACGGCGCCGAGCTATCGTTTTGACATCCGGCGCGAGGAAGACCTGATCGAGGAGCTCGCGCGCCTGCACGGGTATGCGCGCCTGCCCGCCACGCTGCCGGTCATCGGCATGGCCGGCCAAGCCGTGCCGGAGGGCGAGATTGCCGAGGCGCGCCTGCGCACGCTGCTGGTGGACCGCGACTATCAGGAAGTCATCACCTACAGTTTCGTGGATCCCGCGCTCGCACACCTGCTTGCGCCGCACGAGAAGCCCATCACGCTGGCCAATCCAATCGCGGCGGACATGGCGGCCATGCGCACCAGCCTGTGGCCCGGCCTGCTGCAGACCGTGGTCTACAATCAGAATCGCCAGCAGACGCGCGTGCGAGTCTTCGAACTTGGCAGCCGATTTCGGACCGTGGGTAACGACATCGGCCAGGAGGCCGTGCTGGCCGGCGCGGTCATGGGGCCGGTCCTGCGACCGCAGTGGGGCGAGCCGGCGCGCGAGAGCGATTTCTTCGATATCAAGGGGGATGTCAGCGCGCTGCTGCAGCTTGGCGGTCAAGAGCATCGGTTTCGGGCGCAGGCATGGCCGGGGCTGCATCCGGGCCAGAGCGCCGTCGTGGAGCTCGGCGACCGCCAGGCCGGGGTCGTCGGGAGGCTCGATCCGGCAATTCAGGCCAAACTGGGCCTGGATCGGGTGGTCTTTTTGTTCGAGCTGGCAGTCGATGCGCTGCGCGCCGCGGTGGTGCCGGTTTTTCGGGAAATCTCTAAATACCCGTCGATCCGCCGTGATCTGGCCGTGATCGTGCCGGAGGCGACCCCGGCACAAGTGGTGCTGGATCTTGCGAGGAAGGTGGCCGGGAAATTGCTTGTGAATCTAGAGCTGTTTGATCAGTATCGAGGCAAAGGTATTGATTCCGGAAGAAAAAGTTTGGCTTTGGGCTTGACCTTGCAGGACTCTTCGCGCACGCTTAAAGACAGCGAGGTGGAGGCGGTGATCAGCAGGGTGGTGTCCGCCTTCGAGTCCGAGCTCGGGGCCCAGCTCCGCCGCTGACCCGGCCGAAAAAGCAAGAGGCACTAAGGAAGAAGGTATGGCGCTGACCAAAGCAGACATGGCAGAAAGCTTGTTCAACGAGCTGGGGCTGAACAAACGGGAGGCCAAGGAGTTCGTAGAGCTGTTCTTCGAGCATGTGCGTGCCGCCTTGGCCGACGGCCACCAGGTCAAACTTTCCGGCTTCGGCAATTTCGGTCTGCGCCAGAAGAACTCGCGCCCCGGTCGCAACCCCAAGACCGGTCAGGAAATCCCGATCACCGCCCGACGTGTTGTCACGTTTCGCGCCAGCCACAAGCTCAAGGAACGGGTCGAGCAGAATGCCCGTTTGCATCCGCAGAAGCTGAAGGAGCAGGCGGAAGCGAATGCTTGACTCGTCGGAAAACCTCGAGCTTCCACCCATCCCCAGCAAGCGCTACTTCACCATCGGTGAGGTGAGCGAGCTGTGCGCGGTCAAGCCGCACGTGTTGCGCTACTGGGAGCAGGAGTTCCCGCAGCTCAAGCCGGTCAAGCGCCGGGGCAATCGGCGTTACTACCAGCGCCACGATGTGGTGCTGATCCGCCAGATTCGCAGCCTGTTGTACGTCGAGGGCTTCACCATCAGCGGTGCGCGCAACAAGCTCGTGCTCGAGAACCCGGGGCTGCTCGACGCGGATCGCCAGCAGGCGATTGCGCTGCTGATCAGCGAGCTGGAAAACGTCGCAACCCTGCTCAAAGGCTATTAACGGCCGGGGCATCTGCTATCATTGCCGCCCCTAAACCGGCCGCGGCGCAGTACGGCGCCCGCGTCGCCGGACCCGCAGTCCATGAGTCTGCAAGCATTCGGGGCGTAGCGCAGCCTGGTAGCGCACCACCTTGGGGTGGTGGTGGTCGGAGGTTCAAATCCTCTCGCCCCGACCAAACCTCCTCCGTCCGGACAACCGGAGCAGCGACCCATCGTTACCCCTGACGCGCGGCGCTCGAGCGGCAGGATGCCCGCTGGACATCTCAAGTTTTCTGCCTCACCCTCTCGCCCCGACCAACCCAACGTCTGCAATGGTCTCGCGCCGCGATGCGCATCCTGCTGAGTAACGACGACGGCTACCTTGCGCCCGGCCTGGCGGCCCTGGCGCGGGCAACGCGCGCGGTCGCCGATATCGATGTGGTCGCGCCGGAGCGCGACCGCAGCGGGGCGAGCAACTCGTTGACACTCGACCGGCCGCTGCGCGTACGGCGCGGTGAGAATGGCTTTCTATTCGTCGACGGCACGCCCACCGATTGCGTGCACATCGCCATCACCGGATTGATGGAGACCGAACCGGACATGGTGATCTCCGGCATCAATCGCGGTGCCAATCTGGGCGACGACGTCATCTACTCCGGCACCGTCGCCGCCGCGATGGAGGGGCGGTTCCTCGGCTTCCCGGCGATCGCCGTGTCGCTGGTCGGCAAGACCAGCACCCACTTCGAGACCGCGGCCACGTTCGTGGTGCAGCTGGTGCGTCATCTGCGCACGCATTCGCTGCCGGCGGACACGATCCTCAACGTCAATGTCCCCGATCTGCCGTATGCGCAGATCGCCGGTATCGAGGTAACGCGACTTGGCCACCGGCACCGGGCCGAACCGGTGATCAAATCCACCGATCCGCACGGCAATCCGATCTACTGGGTTGGGGCGGCGGGCGCGGAGGCCGACGCCGGGCCCGGCACGGACTTCTTCGCGATCAAGCGCAACTGCATCTCCATCACCCCTTTGCAGGTCGACCTGACTCGGTATACTGCGCTCGACCAAGCGGCCTCGTGGCTCAAGGATCTCAAGCTGGCCCCGTGATGATCAGCAGGATTCAGGGCATCGGGATGACCTCGCAACGCACGCGCACGCGCCTGGTCGAGCGGCTGCGCGAGGAGGGTATTCGCCATGCCCGCGTGCTGGACGCCATCGGACAGATTCCACGCCACCTGTTTGTCGACGAGGCGCTGGCCCATCGCGCCTATGAGGACACTGCCTTGCCGATCGGTCTGGGGCAGACGATCTCGCAACCCTACATCGTCGCGCGCATGACCGAGGCGCTGCTTGCCTGCCAGCCACGCAAGGTGCTCGAGATCGGCACCGGCTCGGGCTACCAGACCGCGGTTCTCGCCAGCCTCGTGGAAGAGGTCTACACAGTTGAGCGCCTCGAGCCGCTGATGAAGCAGGCGCGCCGCTGCCTGCGCGAGCTCGGTTTGCGCAATGTGCATTTTCGCGTCGCGGACGGCAGCGCGGGCTGGCCTGAGCATGCGCCCTACGATGCGGTTCTGGTAACGGCCGCCCCGCGTGAGGTTCCACCCGCGCTCGTCGAGCAGCTGGCGATCGGCGGGCGCCTCGTCATCCCGGTCGGCGGCGTTGGCGCGCAGGATCTGCTGGTGCTCGAGCGCGGCGAGAGCGGTGTCACCACTGAGCGCATCGAGCAGGTCGCATTCGTTCCCTTGGTGGCCGGCCGTCCGTGATGGTCGTTGCGTCCGCTGCGGATGCGTGATCGACCGGCACGGTGGCTCGCGCTCTCGGTTGGGATCGCGCTGCTGGCGGGTTGCGCCGCGCGTCCGCCGGCGCCGGTGCTCGAGCGTGGCGGTGGCCTGCGCCAAGCGGAATCCGAGCAGCGCGAGGTCGTGGCCGGCGACACGCTCTACAGCATCGCCTGGGAGTCGGGACGCGACTATCGCGAGCTCGCGCGCTGGAACGGCATTCCGTTTCCGTATGTCATCAAGCCGGGCCAGAAGATCCGCTTGCGCCCCCCGAAGACCACGCCAGCCGCGCGCAGCGGCGACGACATCCATGTCGTGAAGGCCGGCGACACGCTCTACCGAATTGCCACCGACGCGGGCGTGAGCCCGGGCGAGCTCGCCGCCTGGAACAACCTGACGCCGCCCTACCTGTTGAGGCCCGGCCAGAAACTGCGCACCCATCCGCCATCCGACGCGGGCAGGAGCGGGGTCGCGCGGGACGACAGGCCAACGGACGCGCGCAAGCCAACCGAAGCGCGGGCGGCATCGGATCCGTCAGCGAGCGCCTCACCGAGGGCGCGGCCCGCCCCTGCTGCCAAGGCGCCGACCGTCACCGGTACGGCGGCGCGCCATGCCGCTGACTGGGTGTGGCCGACCGAGGGTGCGCTGCTCGAGCGCTTCGGCGCGGGCAAGGGTATCGCGATAGGCGGCAAGAAGGGGCAGCCGATCCAGGCCGCGCGCGACGGGCGTGTGGTGTATCAGGGCAGTGGACTTCGCGGTTACGGTGAGCTTATCATCGTCAAACACAGCGCTGAATTTCTGAGCGCCTATGCCCACTGCAGCAAGACCTATGTCAAGGAAGGCGACGTCGTGAAGCGGGGCCAGCGGATCGCTGACATGGGCAGCAGCGGCACGGATCGCGTCAAGCTGCACTTCGAGATCCGTTATCGCGGTACGCCCGTCGATCCACTCGAGCACCTGCCCAAAAAGTGACCATGCCGCCGCGCAAGTCGATCCGCCTCAAGAAATCCACGAAGAAGCCGGCGTCCGGTAAAGTTGAAGCAAAGAAGAAGTCCGCCGCCTCCACCCAGGAAAGGGGCGGCCTGCGCGCTGCGCCGGGCCCCGAGGGATCGCCCGATGACATTCCGGAACTGACGGAGGAGGACACCCCCGCCCTGGCGGAGGAGGCCGAGGACGAAACCGGTTCCGCCGCCGAAGAGGCGACTGCCGAGGTCGAACCGGAGACCGGGACCGGGACCGAGAGCGAAGGCAGCGGGGCCGATCTCTACTACTCGCATGCCGATGCGACGCGCCTGTACCTGCGCGAGATCGGCTTCTCGCCGCTGCTGACCGCCGCCGAGGAGGTCCACTTTGCGCGCCGCGCGCAAAAGGGCGAGGAGGCGGCGCGCAAGCGCATGATCGAAAGCAACCTGCGCCTGGTGGTCAAGATCGCGCGCCGCTACATGAATCGCGGGCTGTCATTGCTTGATCTGATCGAAGAGGGCAACCTCGGCCTGATTCGCGCCGTGGAGAAATTCGACCCGGAGCGCGGCTTTCGCTTCTCGACCTACGCGACCTGGTGGATTCGCCAGACGATCGAGCGCGGCATCATGAACCAGACGCGCACCATCCGGCTGCCGGTGCATGTGCTGAAGGAAATCAACATCTACCAACGCGCCGCGCGCTACCTGTCGCAGAAGCTTGATCACGAACCGTCACCGGAAGAGGTGGCCAATCTGCTCGACAAGCCGGTCGAGGACGTCAAGCAGATGCTCGGGCTGACCGAGCGCGTGACCTCGGTCGATGCGCCGCTCGACGACGATCCCGACCGCTCCCTGCTCGACGCCATCGCCGATGAGCGCACGCCCGACCCGGAGCACCTGATGCAGCGCGAGGATCTGCAGATGGTGATTCAGGAGTGGCTGAACGAGCTCAATGACAAGCAGCGCGAGGTCGTGGAGCGGCGTTTCGGCCTGAACGGCCGCGAGATCGCGACGCTGGAAGAGGTTGGCGCGGACATCGGCGTGACGCGCGAGCGCGTGCGCCAGATCCAGGTCGAAGCGCTCAAACGGCTGCGCGTGCTGCTGGAGAAGGCCGGCTACTCGGTCGGCTCGATCTGACCGCCGGCGCGCCGCGCGTGACTAGCGCGGTGCTTCCTCGATCATCAGCAGCGCCGCCACCACCCGGCGGCCTTCGCTCATCAGGATGTTGTAGGTGCGGCAGGCAGCGCCGGTATCCATCACTTCCAGGCCGATGCGGGCGTCAGTGAGCGGCCGGGTGGTCTCGCCGGCCGGCATGCGCAGTCGCGCACCGGTCCCGAGCAGCACCACCTCGGGCTTGAGCATCTCGAGCGTCTCGAAGTGCGCGCGCACCAGCTCGGCGAAACTGGCCGGCTCCCAGGGCTCGATCCGCTCCGGGGTGACGATGAGGCTGCGCGTGTAGGTCAGCTGGTTGATCGTGACGGCGCCCGGCCGATAGGCCCGGATCAGATTCTGACCGCCACCGGTTTCGAGCACGATCTTCATGCCGCACACCTGTCCTCGCAGTTGGCGTGCCGGGACGAAGGCCCTATAATGCACGCGCATTCAATATCTTGGGTGCATCAACTATAGCGCCCGCGCAGGCCCATGTCACAACCGGACAACGACTTCCCACGCATCAAGCGGTTGCCGCCTTACGTCTTCAACATCGTCAACGAGTTGAAGGCCGCGGCGCGCCGGCGCGGCGAGGACATCATCGATTTCGGCATGGGCAACCCCGATGGCGCCACCCCGAAGCACATCGTCGCCAAGCTGATCGAGGCCGCGCAGCGCGAGGACACGCACCGTTATTCGGTGTCGCGCGGTATCCCGCGCCTGCGGCGCGCGATCTGCCAGTGGTACAAGCGCCGCTTCGATGTCGACCTCGACATGGACAGCGAGGCGATCGTCACCATCGGTTCGAAGGAAGGGTTGTCGCATCTGGCGCTCGCCACGGTGGACCGCGGTGATGCGGTGCTGGTACCGAACCCGACGTATCCGATCCACACCTACGGCTTCGTCATCGCTGGCGCCGACATCCGCCACGTGCCGCTGCTGCCCGGTAACGATTTCTTCGCTGAGCTCGAGAAGGCGGTGCGCGAGACCTGGCCCAAGCCCAAGTTTCTGGTGCTCAACTTCCCGGCCAATCCGACCACCATGTGCGTGGATCTCGCGTTCTTCGAGCGCGCCGTGGCATTCGCGCGCGAGCATGGCATCTGGGTCATCCACGATCTCGCCTATGCCGACATCTCGTTCGACGGCTACGTTGCGCCCTCGATTCTGCAGGTGCCTGGCGCCAAGGATGTGGCGGTCGAGTTCTTCACCCTGTCGAAGAGCTACAACATGCCGGGCTGGCGCGTCGGATTCATGTGCGGGAACCGCCAGCTGGTGGCGGCGCTGGCGCGCCTGAAGTCGTATTTCGACTATGGGATGTTCACACCGATTCAGGTGGCCGCGATCCTCGCGCTCGAGGGCCCGCAGGACTGCCTGGAGGAGATCCGCCGCACTTACCAGAGCCGGCGTGACGTGTTGTGCAATGGCCTGTACTCCGCCGGCTGGATCGTGGAGAAGCCGAAGGCCACCATGTTCCTGTGGACCCCGATCCCGGAGCCGTATCGGCACCTCGGCTCGCTCGAGTTCTCGAAGAAGCTGCTCAACGAGGCCAAGGTGGCGGTGTCGCCGGGCGTTGGCTTCGGCGAGTACGGCAATGACTACGTGCGCTTCAGCCTGATCGAGAACGAACACCGCACGCGCCAGGCGGTGCGCTCGATCCGCGAAATGTTCCGGCGCGACAAGGTGCTCGACCACAAGACCGTGCCGCAGAGGAAGGAGGCGTGAAGCCGGTCGCGGTCGGCATCCTCGGGCTCGGCACCGTCGGCTGCGGTACGGTCAACGTGCTGGCGCGCAATCGCGAGGAGATCACGCGCCGTGCCGGTCGCGAGATCCGGATCGTGCAGGCCGCGGCGCGCGACATCGGCCGCCCGAGCGCCTGCCCGACCCTCGGTATCGAGCTCATCACCGATCCGCAGGGGGTCGTGCGCAACCCGGATGTCGACGTGGTGGTGGAGCTGATCGGCGGCTACGAGCCGGCACGCACCCTGGTGCTGGACGCCATCGCGCACGGCAAGCATGTGGTCACCGCGAACAAGGCGCTCATCGCCGTGCACGGCAACGAGATCTTTGCGGCGGCCCAGAGGAAGGGCGTCATGGTGGCGTTCGAGGCGGCGGTGGCGGGCGGCATTCCGATCATCAAGGCGGTACGCGAGGGGCTGGCCGGCAACCGCATCGAGTGGGTCGCCGGAATCATCAACGGCACGAGCAACTTCATCCTCACCGAGATGCGCGACCGCGGCGCCGAGTTCGACGAGGTGCTCAAAGAGGCGCAGCGCCTGGGCTACGCCGAGGCCGATCCGACCTTCGACATCGAGGGCATCGATGCCGCGCACAAGCTCACCATCCTGGCCGCGATCGCCTTCGGCATCCCGCTGCAGTTCAAGAAGGTCTACGTCGAGGGCATCACGCGCATCACACGCGCCGATGTTGCCTATGCCGAGCAGCTTGGCTACCGCCTGAAGCTGCTCGGGATCGCGCGGCGCAACGACGGTGCGGTGGAGCTGCGCGTGCACCCCACCCTGATTCCGCACCGGCGCCTGATTGCCAACGTCGACGGTGCGATGAATGCGGTCGCGGTCAAGGGCGATGCCGTCGGACCGACGCTGTTCTACGGGGCCGGCGCCGGGGCCGAACCGACCGCCTCGGCCGTGGTCGCGGATCTCGTGGACGTGGTCCGTACGCTCACCACCGATCCCAACAATCGCGTGCCGCATCTGGCCTTTCAGCCCGACGCCATTGCCGATCTGCCGATCCTGCCGATGGAGGAGGTGCAGACGTCGTACTACCTGCGCCTGCAGGCGCAGGACCGTCCCGGCGTGCTCGCCGACGTGACCCGCATCCTGGGCGACCTCGGCATCAGCATCGAGGCAATCCTGCAGAAGGAACCGGCGCCCGGGGCGAGTGTCGTGCCGATCATCATTCTCACCCAGCGCGTCGCCGAGAAGAACATGAACCAGGCGATCGCGCGCATCGAGGCGCTCGATTCGATCAGTGGCCAGGTCGCGCGCATCCGGTTGGAGCACCTCAATCCCGACTGGAGCTGAACCGTCGCACGCGGACCGGGCGCGGCGCTGCTGCGTGCGCTTAGCGCGCCGCACCGCCCAGCCGTAGAATTCCCGACACAGAGACCAACGCCATGAACCTTGGGCATCGCTACACCGGGCTGATCGACAGGTACCGCGATCGACTGCCGGTGCACGACGACACGCGCATCATCAGCCTCGGCGAGGGCAACACGCCGCTTATTCGCCTGCGCAACGTCCCGCGCCTGATCGGCCACGACGTCGAGATCTATGTGAAGTTCGAGGGGCTCAACCCGACCGGCTCGTTCAAGGACCGCGGCATGACCATGGCGGTCACCAAGGCGGTGGAGGAGGGCAGCCGCGCCATCATCTGCGCCTCGACCGGCAACACCTCGGCGGCCGCGGCTGCCTATGCGGCGCGCGCCGGCATCACCTGCTTCGTGCTGATTCCGGAGGGCAAGATCGCCCTCGGCAAGCTTGCCCAGGCCATGATCCACGGCGCGGTGGTGGTGCAGATCCAGGGCAACTTCGACGCCGGCATGCAGCTGGTGAAGGAGGTTGCCAACGAGGCGCCGGTCACGATCGTCAACTCGATCAATCCGTACCGCCTGCAGGGCCAGAAGACCGCCGCCTTCGAGATCGTCGAGGAGCTCGGGCGTGCGCCCGACTTCCATTGCCTGCCGGTCGGCAATGCCGGGAACATCACCGCCCACTGGATCGGCTACTGCGAGTACTCCTCGATGAGCGGCGAGGCCGTGACCGAGGCCTGCACCTTCTGCAAGGGTCACTGCCGCTACGCCGGCGGGGCCATCGCCGGTAACCGCCCGAAGATGGTCGGCTACCAGGCCGCCGGCAGCGCGCCGTTCCTGCGCGGCGCGATGGTCGATGACCCCGAGACCGTGGCCACCGCCATTCGCATCGGCCACCCGCAGTCCTGGGCACAGGCCTGGAAGGTCAAGGAGGAATCGGGCGGCTGGTTCGAGGAGTGCAGTGATGCGGAAATCCTCGCCGCCCAGCGGCTGCTGGCCGAGCGCGAGGGGGTATTCTGCGAACCGGCGTCGGCCACGTCCGTCGCCGGCGTACTCAAGGACGTGCGCCGCGGTCGCATCCCGCCCGGCTCGAGCGTGGTCTGTACCCTCACCGGGCATGGCCTCAAGGACCCGGATACGGCGATCAAGCAGAGCACCGCCCCGGTGATCAAGGTCGCCGCGCGGCTGGACGAAGTAAAGAAGGCGATTCTCGACAATGTCGCGAAGTAAGCCCGGCCGGTTCGGCCTGCGCGGCCCCTGCCCGGGCACTGCAGTGACCGGCGGCCGCTGCGCGTTGCGCCAATTGATCCAGGTCATATCGCGGTAAGCTGTGTTCTGGTGTCGTACCAAGAGCGGAGCTGTGCCGCGCACCACCTGAGGATGTGCGCCGACGCGAGGTCGTGCATGCAACGCATGCAGCGGTTCTGGAACTACTGAACAATGGGGTCCGTGGTCAACTGCAGGAGGTGTCACATGTCTCGCGCGTTGTCGTTGCTTGTCGGTGTACTGGTGCTCGTGGCCGGCCAGGCCGTGCCAGCCGATACGTATCCGTCCAAGGTCATCACGCTGGTTGTACCGTTCTCCGCGGGCGGACCGACCGACACCGTGGCGCGACTGATTGCGCAACCGATGAGCAAACACCTCGGGCAGACCATCATCGTGGAAAACATCGGTGGCGCCGGCGGCACCTTGGCCGCCGGCCGCGTGGCGCGCGCGCCGGGCGATGGCTACACGCTCTTTCTTCACCACATCGGCATGGCGACCAGCGCCACCCTCTACCGCAAGCTGCCCTACGAAGTGCTCGCGGATTTCGAACCGATCGGCCTGGTGACGCCGGTACCGATGACCATCATCGCCAGGCGCGACATGCCGGCCAAGGATATCAAGGAGTTCATCAGTTACATCAAGGCCAACAAGGACAAGGTCACCTACGGCAATGCCGGTGTCGGCGCCGCCTCGCACCTGTGCGGCATGCTGTTCATGAGCGCCCTCGGCACGCAGTTTACGACCGTCTCGTACAAGGGCACGGGTCCGGCGATGAACGATCTGCTGGCCGGTGTGTTCGACTTCATGTGCGATCAGACCACCAACACCACGCCCCAGATCAAGGGCGGCAAGGTCAAGGCGTATGCGGTTACCAGCAAGACGCGCGTGCCATCGCTGCCGGAGCTGCCGACGCTCGATGAGTCGGGCCTGAAGAATTTCGAGGTCGCAGTGTGGCATGGGCTGTACGCACCCAAGGGCACGCCCAAGCCGATCGTCGACCGGGTGTCGGCGGCGCTGCGCGAGGCCCTCAAGGACGAAACCGTGAAGAAACGCTTCGCCGATCTGGGCACCGAGCCCGAGCCGGCGGCGCGCGCCACCCCGGAAGCGCACCGCGCCTTCCTCAAGGCCGAGGTCGAAAAGTGGGCGCCCATCATCAAGGCGGCAGGCAGCTACGCTGACTGATTCGGGCATGGCGCATTCCGTCGTGCCGTGCAGAGCCGTGGCCTGCCGCGCCGTGCCACGACGCACGCAAGACCCAAGATGACCCCCCGCATCCGCAATCCGAAGGACTTCTGGACCGGGGCCATCTTCATGGTCGTCGGCGCGGCGGCCGTCGTGCTGGCGCGCGAATATCCGTTCGGCACGACCTTCAAGATGGGTCCGGGCTATTTCCCGACCGTGCTCGGCGCGCTGCTCGCCTTGGTGGGGCTGGTGGCGGTCCTGCGCGGCCTGCTGCGACCGGGCACGGCGCTCGGCGTGTTCGCCTACCGGGAGATCGTGCTGATCCTGACGGCGACGCTGCTGTTCGGTGTGCTGCTGCGTGGCGCGGGGTTGATCGTGGCCGTGCTGCTGCTGGTCATGACCTCGGCCTACGCCAGCCGCTTTTTCCGCTGGGGCACGGCGCTCGCGCTCGGTGCCGGCTCGGCGGCATTCTGCGTGCTGGTGTTCGTCAAGGCACTGGGCCTGCCGATCCCGCTGCTCGGAACATGGCTTGGCCAATGAGCGGGGCAGGCTAGATGGAGCTGCTCGCCAATCTCGCCATCGGCTTCGATGCGGCGTTGACCCTCACCAATCTGCTCTATTGCCTGCTCGGGGTGGCACTCGGCACGCTGGTCGGCGTGCTGCCTGGCCTCGGGCCGATCGCCACCATTGCGATTCTGCTGCCGGTCACCTTCACGCTCGAGCCGGTGTCGGCGCTGATCATGCTGGCGGGCATTTATTATGGCGCGCAATACGGCGGCTCGACCACGGCGATCCTCATCAACCTGCCCGGCGAGGCGACGTCGGTGGCAACCACCCTCGACGGACACGCCATGGCCAGGCAGGGCCGCGCCGGGCCGGCGCTCGCGACCGCCGCGATCGGTTCGTTCTTTGCCGGCACGGTCGCGACCTTCCTGCTCGCGGCGTTCGCACCACCGCTCGCGGAGCTGGCGCTCAAGTTCGGCCCGCAGGAGTATTTCTCGCTGATGGTGCTGGGTCTGGTGGCCTCCATCGTGCTGGCGCACGGCTCGCTGCTCAAGGCGATCGGCATGATCCTGCTCGGGCTGGTGCTCGGGCTGATCGGCACCGACGTCAATTCCGGCGCACAACGCTTCACCTTTGGCCTGCCGGAGCTTGCCGACGGCATCGGCTTCGTGATCGTGGCGATGGGCATGTTCGGCCTCGGCGAGATCATTCGCAACCTCGAACACGAATCGACGCGCACGACCGTGGTCAAGCGCGTCACCGGCCTGATGCCGACGCGGGAGGATCTGCGGCGCATCGCGGCGCCTATCCTGCGCGGCACGGCGCTCGGTTCGCTGCTCGGCATCCTGCCGGGCAACGGCGCCCTGCTTGGTTCGTTCACTGCCTACTCGGTGGAGAAGAAGCTCTCCAAGACCCCGGAGCAATTCGGCAAGGGGGCGATCGAAGGGGTCGCCGCACCGGAGTCGGCCAACAACGCCGGGGCGCAGACCTCGTTCATTCCGATGCTCACCCTCGGCATCCCGTCGAGTCCGGTGATGGCGCTCATGATCGGCGCGCTGATCATCCAGGGCATTCAGCCTGGACCCACGGTGATGACGGAGCAGCCCGCGCTGTTCTGGGGAATCATCGTGTCGATGTGGGTCGGCAATCTGTTTCTGGTGATTCTCAACCTGCCGCTGATCGGCGTGTGGGTGCGCCTGGTGAGCGCGCCGTATCATCTGCTGTACCCCGTGATCCTGGTGTTTTGCGGGGTGGGTGTCTACAGCATCAACAGCTCGACGTTTGATGTCTATCTCATGGCCGCCTTCGGCCTGCTCGGCTATGTGTTTGCCAAGCTCGAATGCGAACCGGCGCCGATGTTGCTCGGTTTCATCCTCGGACCGATGATGGAAGAGTATCTGCGCCGCGCCATGATCCTCTCGCGCGGTGATCCCACCACGTTCCTCACGCGCCCGTTGAGCGCCACCATGCTCGGGCTGGCGGTGCTGGCCCTGATCGTGGTGCTGCTGCCGGCGATTCGCAAGACGCGCCAGGAGGCGTTCAAGGAAGAAGAATAGGCCCGCCCCCGCCGCGGGCTGTGTGACGCGTTCCGCCACCCGGCGCCAGCGGCCTGTATAATCGCCGCGCATGTCCCCGGTCGCTTCGCCTGCGCTTACCCTCGTCGTTCCCGGCTTGTTTGCGGCGTCCGCCTCCGCGGGCGATGCCAGCGGCGCCGCGCTGCCGGCGTTGCGGGCGCTGCTGGCGCGCGCCGATGCGCAGGCGCAGCCGGTAACGGGCCTCGAGGCACGGTTGTTCGGCCTGTTCGGCGTGGCGGCCGAGCCGGGCGCGGATCTGCCGGTGGCCGCGGTCACGCGGGTCCTCGATCTCGGCGTGATCGACAACGGCTGGTGGTTGCGCGCCGACCCGGTGCACCTCGTCCCCGATCGCGACCGGCTGATCCTGACCGATCCGCGGGCGCTCGATCTCACGCCCCAGGAGGCCGGCGCGCTGGCGGCGGAGATCATGGAGGTCTACGCGGGAGAGGGCTGGCTGCTCAAGGCGCCGCACCCGCAGCGCTGGTACCTGCGCCCACCGCAGGCGCCGCGCCTCGCCACCACGCCGCTGTCCGAGGTCATCGGGCGGGACATTCATCCCTGCCTGCCACGCGGGCAAGACGGCAAGGCCTGGCACACCCTCCTCAACGAGATGCAGATCCTGCTGCACACCGCGCGTACCAACAGCGCGCGCGAGGCGCAGGGCAAGCTGCCGGTCAACAGCCTGTGGTTCTGGGGCGGCGGACGCCTGCCGAAAATCGCCACGGCCCCCTGGGCGCGGGTGTGGGGCGCGGAACCACTGGCCCGGGGGCTGGCGCGCCTCGCGCAGGTGCCGAGCGCCGCGCTGCCCGCCGGCTTCGGCGCGTGGCATCAGGAGCAGCCCCAGGCGCACGGCGCGCATCTCCTCATCCTCGATGCGTTGCAGCACGTGACGCGGCGAGCCGACCCGCAGGCGCGTGATCAGTGGCTGGCGGCGTTCGAGCGTGACTGGATCGAACCGGCGCTCGCGGCGCTGCGTGCCGGCGCGCTCGCGCAGATCAGCGTGCTCGACGAACGTGGACCGTGCTTCGTGCTCGACCGGCGCGCGCTGCGCCGCTGGTGGCGCCGGCGGCGAGCGCTCGCGGACTACGCCGCATGAGTGCCCCGGCCGGCAAGCGCATCGTGCGGCGTGCGCCGGTGCCGCCGGCCGTGCTGGCCGGTATCGGGGCCGACCTGCACCCGGTGTTGGCGCGGGTCTATGGCGCGCGCCAGGTGACCGCCGCGAGCCAGCTCGAGCGTTCCCTCGAGCGGCTGTGGCCGCCGCAGCTGTTGAAGGGCATGGACCAGGCGGTTGCGCTGCTCGAGCAGGCCCTGCGCGCGCGCCAGCGCATCCTGGTGGTGGCCGACTTCGATGCCGATGGTGCCACGAGCTGCGCGCTCGTGGTGCGCGCCCTGCGCGCCATGGGGGCGGCGCAGGTCAGCTACCTCGTGCCGAACCGCTTCGCCTACGGCTATGGCCTGACACCCGAGATCGTCGCGCTTGCGGCGACACACGCGCCCGATGTGCTGATCACTGTCGATAACGGCATGTCGAGCGTGGCGGGCGTGCGCGCCGCGCGTGCGGCCGGCATGGCCGTGCTCGTGACCGATCACCACCTGCCGGGGGCGGAGCTGCCGCCGGCCAATGCGATTGTCAACCCGAATCAGCCGGGTGATGAGTTCCCGAGCAAGCATCTGGCCGGCGTCGGGGTGGCGTTCTACGTGATGCTCGCGCTGCGCGCGCAGCTGCGCGCGCACGGCTGGTTTCGTGCGCAGCGCCTGCCCGAGCCCAACCTCGCGCAGCTGCTCGACCTGGTCGCGCTTGGCACCGTCGCCGACGTGGTGCCGCTCGACCACAACAACCGCATCCTGGTCGCGCAGGGCCTGGCACGCATCAACGCGCAGGTCCTGAGCGAAGGGGTGCGCGCGCTGCTCGACGTCGCCGGTCGCCGGCCCGGGCGCATCACGACCGCCGATCTGGCGTTCTGCGCGGCGCCGCGCCTGAATGCGGCCGGGCGCCTGGCGGACATGTCACTCGGCATCGAGTGCCTGTTGCAGGACGACGCGGCGCAGGCGCGACGTCTCGCCGCCGAGCTCGATGGGCTCAACCGCGAGCGCCGCGCGCTCGAGGCCGACATGCAGGCGCAGGCATTGCAGACGCTCGAGGCGCTGAACGCCGATGGCGCGGCGCTGCCCAAGGGCCTGTGCCTGTTCGACGAGACCTGGCATCAGGGCGTGATCGGGCTGGTGGCCGCGCGCATCAAGGAGCGCGTGCATCGGCCGGTCATCGCCTTGGCGCCGGCACAGGGCGCCGAGCTCAAGGGCTCGGCGCGCTCGATTCCGGGACTGCACATCCGCGACACGCTCGATGCCGTCGCGGCGCGGCATCCGACCCTGCTGCAGAAGTTCGGCGGCCACGCCGCGGCGGCGGGTCTGAGCCTGGCGCGCGAGCATCTGGCGGCGTTTCGCGCGGCGTTCGACGCCGAGGTCGGTCGACGCCTGTCGGATGAGGATCTCGAGGGGCGCATCTGGACCGACGGCGAGCTCGCGCCCGAAGACTGTACGCTCGCCCTGGCCGAGGCGTTGCGCGCGGCCGGCCCCTGGGGCCAGGCGTTCCCCGAGCCGGTGTTCGACGGGCGTTTCGAGATCGCCGCACAGCGCGTCGTGGGGGAACGGCACCTCAAGCTCGCGCTGCGCCACGGGGAGCGCGTGCTGGACGCAATCGCCTTCAACGCCGCGCCGCACGGCACGCCGCTCGCCGCGGCCCGGGTCCACGCCGCCTATCGCCTGGACGTCAACGAGTACCAGGGGGAGCGCTCCCTGCAGCTCGTGGTCGAGCATCTACTGCCCGTGGACTGACGCCGCCACCGCCGCGATGTGACCGGTTGGCGCGCAACGGCGGCGCTATACTGGAGACAGCGCTCGCTGTCTGCCGCACACCATGCCGTGAAAGTCGCCGTTCTGTCCGACATCCACAGTAACCTCGAGGCGCTCGACGCCTGCCTGGCCGTGGCCAGCGCGCGCGGTGTTGCGGCCTACGTCTGCCTTGGGGATCTGGTCAACTATGGCGCCGATCCGGCCGCGACCCTCGACCGCATCATGCAGTTGCCGGGCCTGGTCGCCGTGCTCGGCAATCACGACGAGGCGATGTTCTTGCCGCCGCGCTGGCCGGCGGGCAGCGAGGTGGAGCAGGCGGCGGCGTGGACGCGACAGCGCCTGCAACCCGGGCATGTCAGCTTCCTGCGCGATCTCGCCTACGTGCAGCACGCGCACGGTGCCGCCTTCGCGCATGCCGCGTTCGATGCCCCGAGCCAATGGGAGTACGTCGTGACGACGCGCCAGGCGCAGCGCTGCTTCAAGGTGATGCGGGCGTCGCTGATGTTTCTCGGGCATGTGCACGTACCGTGCATCTTCACCGAGCGCGCCGACGGCACGCTGGAAGAGCTCGCGCCGCAGGCCGGCCAGCCGTACGCGCTCGCCGCGGACCGGCGCTACCTCGTCAATGCCGGCTCGGTCGGCCAACCGCGCGATGGCAACAATGCCGCGTGTTTTGTCATCTACGACTGCGCGGCCCGCAGCGTGTGCTTCGAGCGCGTGCACTACGCGTATGCGAGCACGGCAGAGAAGATCCGCGCCGCTGGCCTGCACCCGTTTTACGCCGAGCGCCTGGCAAGCGGCCAGTAGGGCCCTCAGGTCGCGACGTAGCTCGCCGCCACCGCCGCCGGCCGTCGGGTCGCGACCGCCTGCTGACGCGCGCGCGCCGCGCGCTCCTGCACCACGTAGATGGGGCACTTGATCGTGGTCAGCACCTTGTAGGCGGTGCTGCCGAGCACGAAACGGCTGAGCGCGCTGCGCTCGCGCGCGCCGATCACCAGCAGGTCGGCCTCGTAGTCGCTGACGCAGGCGGCGACGTTGTCGACCGTATCGCCCATGCGCACGTTGATGCCGACCGGGGTCGTGGCGGCGCCGGCGGCGCGCACCAGTTGGGCGAGCTGCGCGCGCGCCTGCTGGTAGACGGCATTGTGAATCTGCATTTCCTTCTCCCCCGAGGCCATGCCCACGTCCTGGGCGGGCAGCACGGTGAGCACCGTGATCAACGACGGCTGCATCTGCGCGAAGCGCAGCGCTTCGGCCAAGATCGCCTGGTTGAGCGCGGCGCTGCGTTCGCCGCCACGCAGGTCGAGCGCCGCGACGATGCGGTACGGCAGCGCCGCGCGATTGCGGCGGTGCTCCGCAATCCAGCCCTTGAGGGCCTCCAGGCGATCGCCTGCCGGCAGCTCGGAGCGACGGCGCAGCAATCTCCCCAGCACACCGCGCGCCGCTGGCGCGCTCGCTGCGTCTGGCATGGCCACCGGGCGCCCGGCGCTGCCGGCGGCGCACCCGGTGTCGAGGCGATCGAGCGCCGCGTACAGCTCGTCCATGCTGGCGAAGCGCCGGTCCGGAAGATTCTCGAGACAGGTCATGACGATCTGTTCGAACCCCGCGCTCAATGCCGGGCGGTAGGTACGGGGCGAGACGGGGTTGCGGCGTATGCGCTTGATGACATCGAGGGCGGTCTGGGCGTCCGGGTAGGGCAGCTGCGAGGTGGTCATCTCGAACAGCAGCGCGCCCACCGAGAACAGGTCGCTGCGCGGTTCGTCGCGCACGCCGAAGAACTGCTCAGGTGCGATGTAGGCCGGTGTACCCTTCGGTTCCTGGAACGACTCGTAGATGTGATCCGGCAGGTCGAGGTGGTTGGCCAGGCCGAAATCGATCAGCCGCACCTCGCCCTGTGGCGTGAGCATGATGTTCGACAGCTTGATGTCGAGGTGCACGATGCGCCGGCGGTGCAGCTCGGCCAGCGCCCGCACGATACGCTTGGCCAGGGCCACGGCCTCGGCCTCACCGAGGCAACCGTGCGTGCGCAGGTGCGTCCACAGGTCGACGCCCTCGATGTAGTCCATGACCAGGTAGCGGCCGCGCTCGCTGTGGCGCGACACCGGCATGTGGGCGTAGGGGAAGTCCTCGAGATAGGGCGCGAGGCGCAGTTCGTTCTCGAACGCCACCAGGCTCGCCGGATCGGCGCTCAGCGACCCGCGCGGCACCTTGAGCACCCGCCGCCGTCCGCCGGTGTCCAGGGCCAGGTACAGCTCGGCCATGCCGCCTTCGCCGATCTTGCGCTCGATGGTAAAACCGTCCAGATGCGCACCGGCTACCAACTCATCGCCGGGCGCCGCGCTGGCGAGGGGGGCAGTGGAATGGCTGGTCATAATGACCCACAAAGAGAGCAAGTTCCGTGCCCGTGGCGCCCGGCCGTCGGGAACAACCGACCGTACGCTCCCCACGCAACCCGCGTGCGCCGGCGCGCCCGGGGCCGGGGCGCACCAGTCCCGACGCCTAGAGGTTTCCTTTACAATGCACGCCATGCCCTTCAAGACCTTGGAAAACTTCGTCGGCAATACGCCGTTGGTGCGCCTGCAGCGCCTGCCGGGTACCTCGCGCAGCACGGTGCTCGCCAAGCTCGAGGGCAACAACCCGGCCGGTTCGGTCAAGGACCGGCCGGCACTGTCGATGATCCAGCACGCCGAGGCGCGCGGCGAGATCCGCCCCGGCGATACCCTGATTGAAGCCACCAGTGGCAATACCGGCATCGCCCTGGCCATGGCCGCGGCGATGAAGGGCTACCGCATGATCCTGGTCATGCCGGAGCACATGAGCGTGGAGCGGCGCGCGGTCATGAAGGCGTTCGGCGCCGAGATCGTGCTGGTGTCGAAGGAGGCCAGCATGGAAGGCGCACGTGACCTGGCCGAGGAAATGCAGCGCGCGGGCAAGGGCAGGGTGCTCGACCAGTTCGCCAATCCCGACAACCCGCGCGCCCACTACGAGACCACCGGCCCCGAGATCTGGCGCGATACCGACGGCTCCGTGACGCATTTCGTCAGCTCCATGGGCACAACCGGCACGATCATGGGCGTGGGCACGTTCTTGCGTGAGGCGAACCCCTCGGTGCAGATCGTGGGGGTGCAGCCGCAGGAGGGTTCCAGCATCCCGGGCATCCGTCGGTGGCCCCCGGCCTATCTGCCCAAGATCTACGATCCATCGCTGCCCGACCGCATCATCGACGTCTCGCAGGCCGAGGCCGAGGCCATGACGCGGCGGCTGGCGCGCGAGGAGGGTATCTTCTGCGGGATCTCCTCCGGCGGCGCCACGGTCGCGGCGCTGCAACTGGCGCGCGAGCTCGACGACGCCGTCATCGTCGTGATCATCTGTGATCGCGGCGACCGCTACCTGTCGACCGGCGTGTTTCCCGACTAGGGCGGCCGTGAACGTCCTGGTGTTCGACATCGAAACCGTGCCCGACACCGCGACCGGGCGCCGGCTCTACGGTCTGGGGGACCTGGGCGAGCGGGACGTGGCGCGCGTGATGGCGGTCAAACGGCGCGAGCAGACCGGGGACTCCGAGTTTCTGCGCCATCACCTGCACCGCATCGTCGCCATTTCCGCGGTGCTGCGCTCAAACGACAGCTTTCGCGTCTGGTCGCTGGGCGATCCGGGCTCGGACGAGGCCGACCTGGTGCGCCGCTTCTTCGACGGCATCGACAAGTACACCCCGACCCTGGTGTCGTGGAACGGATCGGGCTTCGACCTGCCGGTGCTGCACTACCGCGCGCTCAAGCACGGCATCGCGGCGCCGCGCTACTGGGAGACCGGGGCCGACGACCAGAGCTTTCGCTGGAACAACTACCTCAACCGCTTCCACGAGCGCCACACCGATCTGATGGATGTGCTGTCCGGCTACCAGGCGCGGGCCACGGCACCGCTCGACGAGATCGCGCTGCTGCTCGGCCTGCCGGGCAAGATGGGACACAGCGGGGCGGAAGTCTGGGAGCAGTTCCAGGCCGGGCGTATCGATGCGATCCGCGATTACTGCGAGACCGATGCGCTCAACACCTATCTCATCTTCCTGCGCTTCGAGCTGATGCGCGGCAACCTCGACGATACGCAGTACCAGCGCGAGCTCAAGCTGGTGCGCGACACCCTCGCCGCCGCGGGCAAGCCGCACCTGACCGGCTTCCTCGCGGCCTGGCCGGCCTGACCACCGCACGGATGTCCGGCGGCGGCCCGCAGGCGCACGGCGCGCCGGCTGACAGCGCTACCGCGGCGGTGGAGTCGCTGAGCCACGACGGGCGCGGGGTGGCGCGCCTCGGCGGCAAGGTCGTGTTCATCGAGGGCGCGCTGCCCGGGGAGACGGTGCGTTTTCGCGTCCAGCGCCGGCGCAAGAGCTACGACAGCGCGCAGCTGCTCGAGGTGCTGGCGGCGAGCCCGGATCGGGTGACCCCGCCGTGCCCGCACTTTGGCGTATGTGGCGGCTGCTCCTTGCAGCACCTGCACGCGCCGGCGCAGCTCCTCGCCAAGCAGCGCCAGCTGGCCGACAATCTCGCGCGCATCGGCAAGGTCGAGCCCGCGGCCTGGCTCGCACCGCTCACCGGCCCCGCGTGGGGCTATCGCCGGCGCGCGCGCCTCGGCGTGCGCCTGGTGCCGAAGAAGGGCGGAGTGCTGGTCGGGTTTCGCGAGCGCCGCCGCAGCTTCATCACCCCCCTCACGCAATGCCCGGTGCTGGACCCGCGGCTTGCGGCGTTGCTGCCGGCCCTGCGCGAGCTGGTGGGCGCGCTGTCCTGCCCGGAGCGCATCCCGCAGATCGAAGCGGCGGCCGGCGACGATGCCACGGCGCTGGTGGTGCGCCACCTCGTGCCCCTGAGCGACACCGACCGGGCGCGGCTGCGCGCCTTCGCCGTCCGGCACGGCGTTCAGCTGCTGCTGCAACCCGGCGGGCCGGAGTCGATTGTCGCGCTCGAGCCGGCGCTGCCGCGGCCGCTCAGCTACCGCCTGGCGGCGCACGACACCCTCATCGAGTTCGGACCCGCCGACTTCGTTCAGATCAACGCGCAGGTCAATGCGCAGATGGTCACGCAGGCCCTGGCGCTGCTCGCGCCGCAACCCGGCGAGCAGGTGCTCGACCTGTTCTGCGGGCTGGGCAACTTCACACTGCCGCTCGCGCGCCGGTGCGCGCGGGTGCTCGGTATCGAGGCCGAGGCCGCGGCGGTGGTCGCCGCGCGCGCCAATGCCGCCCGCAATGGCATCACCAATGCCGAGTTCCGCGTGGCCAATCTGTACGACGAGACCGCGCCCGAGCCGCCGTGGGGCGCCTACCGGGCGGACAAGCTGCTGCTCGACCCGCCGCGCACCGGGGCGATGCAGGCCATCAAGCAGCTGCACGCGCCGTTGCCGCAACGACTCGTGTACGTGTCGTGCAATCCGGCCACCCTGGCGCGCGATGCCGGGTACCTGGTGCATGTGCTCGGCTACCGGCTGGCGAGCGCCGGTGTGCTCGACATGTTCCCGCACACCAGCCATGTCGAGTCGATGGCGCTGTTTGTACAATCCGCCCCATGACCGAGCGCGACCGCTATACCATCGAGGTCGACGTGGCGGCCCAGACCCTGACCCTGCGCGAGCGCAACGGGCGCGTGGTGCTGCACACGGCGGTGTCGACCGCACGCAACGGGGTGGGCGAGGAAAACGGCAGCGAGCAGACCCCGCGCGGCGAACACTACATCCGCGCCAAGATCGGTGCCGGGCTGCCGGCCAACGCGGTGCTGGTATCGCGCCGCCCGACCGGCGAGCTGTACTCGCCGGCGCTGCGCGCCGCGTTCCCGCATCGCGACTGGATCCTCACGCGCATCCTGTGGCTGTGCGGCCGAGAAAAGGGCCGCAACCGTCTCGGCAAGGTCGACACCATGCGCCGCTACATCTACATCCACGGTTGCCCGGACGAGGACCCGATGGGGGTGCCGTCCTCGCGCGGCTGCGTCAAGATGCGCAACCGTGACCTGCTCGAGCTGTTTGAGCGGGTGCCGGTCGGCACCCGCGTGCTGATCCGGGGCTGACCATGTCGCTCGGGCCCGTCATGCTCGACCTGGCCGGCACGGAACTGACCGGCGCGGAGCGCGAGCGCCTGCGCCACCCCCTGGTCGGCGGGGTGATCCTGTTTGCGCGCAACTACGAGTCGCCGGAACAGTTGCAGCGGCTGGTGGCCGCCATCCACGCGCTGCGCGAGCCGCAGCTGCTGGTCGCCGTCGACCACGAGGGCGGGCGGGTGCAGCGCTTCCGGGCGGGCTTCAGCGCCCTGCCGCCGGCGCGCGTCTTCGGCCGGATCTACGACGACAACCCGAAGCGCGCCAAGCGGCTGGCCGAGGCCTGCGGCTGGCTCATGGCGGCCGAACTGCGCGCCGCCGGGGTCGATTTCAGCTTCGCGCCCGTGCTCGATATCGACCGGGGCGTGAGCGCGGTCATCGGCGACCGCGCCTTTCACTCCGATCCCGAGGTGGTGGCGGACCTGGCGCACGCCTACATGCGCGGGATGCACCAGGCGGGCATGGCCGCAACCGGCAAGCACTTTCCCGGGCACGGCGCGGTGGCCGCCGATTCGCACCTGGCGCTGCCGGTCGACGAGCGCGCGCTCGTCGACATTCTGGCGGAGGACGTGGTGCCGTTCGAACGCATGATTCACTACGGGCTGGCCGCGATCATGCCGGCGCACGTGGTCTATCCGCGGGTCGACGCGCAGCCGGCCGGCTATTCGCGCGTGTGGCTGCAGGACATCCTGCGCCGCCGCCTGGGCTTCCAGGGCGTGATCTTCAGCGACGACCTGTCGATGCAGGGTGCGCGCGGGGCGGGTGACGTCGTGGCCCGCGCCCGCGCCGCGCTCGGCGCCGGCTGCGACATGGTGCTGGTGTGCAACGACGCGCCGGCCGCGGAGCGGCTGCTCGACGGCCTCGGCGCGCACGACGATCCGGTTGCGCACCTGCGCCTGGTGCGCATGCACGGCCGACCGGGCGCGACCGGACGCACGCAGCTCGCCGCCGAGCGCAGCTACCGCGACGCGGTACGCATGCTGCAGAACGTCGCCTAGCGCCGCGCACCACGCACCGGGTCAATCTATTGATTTGAGCGCCGATTGACCCATAATTACGCTACTTTCACCGACAGCCTGTTCACCGAGGGACCCGAGAGTTGGATCTGCTAAAGCCGTTAAAGAAACTCAAGCTCGAGAGCTTCAACAACCTCACCAAGACGCTGAGTTTCAACATCTACGACGTGTGCTATGCCCCGAACGAGGCGGCGCAAAAGGAATACATCCGCTACATCGACGAGGTGTACAACGCCGAGCGTCTGACGCAGATCCTCACCGAGGTGGCCAAGATCATCGGTGCCAACATCCTCAATATCGCGCGGCAGGACTACGATCCGCAGGGCGCGAGTGTCACCATGCTGGTCTCGGAGATGCCGCTGCACGAAGAGCCGCTCAATCCGGAGGCGCCCGGCCCGTTGACCGCAACGCTCGCGGCCGAGGCGGTGGAGCGGCCCGGCACGGAGGCGGTGGTGGCGCATCTCGACAAGAGCCACATCACCGTGCACACCTATCCGGAGATGCATCCGGACAACGGCATCTCGACGTTTCGTGCCGACATCGACGTGTCGACGTGCGGCAAGATCTCGCCGCTGCGCGCCTTAAACTACCTGCTGCACAATTTCGAGTCGGATATCGTCATCATCGACTACCGCGTGCGCGGTTTTACGCGTGACGTGAAGGGCACGAAGCACTACATCGATCACAAGATCAACTCGATCCAGAATTTCGTGGACAAGCAGACGCTCGCGCGCTATCAGGCGATCGATGTGAACGTGTATCAGGAGAACATCTTTCACACCAAGCTGATGCTGAAGGACTTCAAGCTCGACAGTTACCTGTTCGGCGTGCGCGAGGGCGAGCTCAGTCCGCAGGACACCAAGGTCATCACCCAGCGTCTGAAGCACGAGAGTGCCGAGATCTTCTATGGCACGAACATGGTGCGGGTGAGCTGACGCCGATCCGCGGCGCAGCCGCCATGCGCCGTCGCCCCTCCGGTCCGGCCGGCACCGCCCGGCGGCGCGCCGGCGCCGAGGCGTTCGACCCCGCGTGCGTCGCCTGTCCGCGTCTTGCGCGCCATCTGGCGCAGGTGCGCCGGCGCCATCCCGGTTATCACGCACGCCCGGTCGCACCGTTCGGCGACCGGCGCGCGCGCCTGCTCATCGTCGGGCTCGCGCCCGGCATGCACGGCGCCAACCGCACCGGGCGGCCGTTCACCGGCGACTACGCCGGCATCCTGCTGTACCAGACACTGCACGAACTCGGCTTTGCCAACCGGCCGCAGTCGGTGTCGCGGGGCGATCGGCTGCGCCTGCGCGACTGCCGCATCACGAACGCGGTGAAGTGTCTGCCGCCGGCCAATCGGCCGATGCCGGCGGAGGTGCGCACCTGCAACCGCTTCCTGGCGGCGGAACTCGACGCCCTCAAGCCGGGCAGTGTCGTGTTGGCGCTGGGTACGATCGCGCATGCGGCGGTGCTGCGGGCACGCGGCCTGAAGGCCGCCGCCTACGCGTTCGGCCACGGTCGGCGGCATCGCCTGCCCGGGTCGCTCACGCTGCTCGATTCCTACCACTGCAGCCGCTACAACACCCAGACGCGACGCCTCACACCACCGATGTTCCGCAGCGTCGTGCGCAGCGCGCGCCGACTGCTGGCAGAATAACCGCATGACACTCGATGCCAAGGCGCTGGTGCGGCGCCTGCCGGGCGCGCCCGGCATCTATCGCATGCTCGACGCCAGCGGTGCCGTGTTGTATGTCGGCAAGGCGCGCAACCTGCGCAAGCGCGTGCAGTCCTACCTGCGCCGTGGCGGTCTGTCGCCCAAGGTGGCGGCGCTCATGCACCATGTCGCCGACATCGACGTGACGGTCACGCGCACCGAGGGCGAGGCGCTGCTGCTCGAGAACAACCTGATCAAGTCGCTGCATCCGCGCTACAACATCCTGCTGCGCGACGACAAGAGCTATCCGTACATCTTCGTGTCGGAGCAGCAATTCCCGCGCCTCGGTTTCCATCGCGGGGCACGGCGCGCCAAGGGCCAGTATTTCGGGCCATACCCGTCGGCGCATGCCGTGCGCGAGAGCCTCAATCTCCTGCAGAAGGTGTTCCGCGTGCGCCAGTGCGAAGACACGTTTTTCCAGAACCGTTCGCGCCCGTGTCTGCAATACCAGATCAAGCGCTGTTCCGGACCGTGTGTCGGGCTGATCGACGCCGAGCGCTACCAGCAGGACGTACGCCACGCGATCATGTTCCTGCAGGGCCGCAGCGCCAGCGTGCTCGAAGAGATGATTGCCCGGATGGAGGCCGCGGCCGGCCGCCAGGACTACGAAACCGCTGCGCTCTACCGTGACCGCATCGCCGCGCTGCAGCGCATCCGCGAACGCCAGTACGTAAGCGTCGGCGACGGCGAGGCCGACGTGCTCGCCATTGCCACCGACGGGGATGCCGCGTGCATCAAGGTCGGCTACGTGCGCGGTGGGCTCAACGTCGGTGACAAGACCTTCTTCGTCAAGATCGGTGCGGATGAAACGAGCGCCGCGGTGCTCGGCGCCTTCCTCACGCAGTACTACCTGGCACAGATCCAGGCTGGGCGACCGGTGCCCGCGCGCCTGTACGTTGCCCAGGCAGTTCCGGACAGGACGCTAATTGAAAAGGTGCTGAGCGAGCAATTGCAGCACAAGGTCGCGATCGCCGTCGCCAGCCGTGGCGCGCCGCGGCGCTGGGCGGAGATGGCGGCGCTCAACGCGGCCGATGCGTTGCGCCGCGAGCGCGCCGGCAAGGCCGATCTGCGCGCACGCTTCGAGGCGCTGCGGACGGCGCTCGGGCTCGAGGAGGTGCCGCAACGCATCGAGTGCTTCGACATCAGCCATACGCGTGGCGAGGCCGCGGTGGCGGCATGCGTGGTGTTCGACCCGCAGGGCGCCGTGAAGTCCGATTACCGGCGCTTCAACATCGAGGGCATCGAGCCGGGCGACGACTACGCGGCACTCACGCAGGCGCTGACGCGCCGTTACCGGCGTATCCAGGAGGCCGGCGAGGGCCGCTTGCCCGACTTGTTGCTCATCGACGGCGGTGCCGGGCAATTGCACGTCGCCGAGGCCGTGCTCGCCGAGCTGCAGATCCAGGACCTGCCGGTCGTCGGTGTGGCCAAGGGCCGTGAGCGCCGGCCTGGCAAGGAGCAGCTGTTCTTGTCCGGTCGCCAGGGCGCCACTATACTGGCCGGCGACTCACCCGCGCTGCACTTGATCCAGCAGGTCCGCGATGAAGCCCACCGCTTTGCCATCACCGCGCACCGCGGGCGACGCACCCGATCGCGCGTGACGTCGGCGTTGCAGGGCATTGCCGGTATCGGCGAACGTCGCCGCCAGGCGCTGCTCAAGACGTTTGGCGGGCTGCGCGAGGTCGCGCGCGCCGGGGTCGAGGACCTCGAACGCGTGCCAGGTATCAGTCCGCAGCTCGCACGGCGCATCTACGACGCATTTCACGAACAGGATAACTAGCCCGTGCCCTGGAACGCTCCCAACCTGTTCACGCTCCTGCGTATCCTGCTGATCCCGCTGTTCGTGCTCGCGTATTACTGGCCGCATCGCGCGGCCAACGAGTTTGCGACGGCACTGTTCATCATCGCCGGCATCACCGATTGGCTGGATGGCTACCTGGCGCGACGCCTGGACCAGTACTCGCCGTTTGGCGCGTTCCTCGACCCGGTGGCCGACAAGCTCATGGTGGCTGCGGCCCTGATCCTGCTGGCCGCGGACTGGCGCGTGACCCAGCTGGTATGGGATCAGCGCGTGTTCACGGTCGTGGTGCTGGTGATTCTCGGCCGCGAGATTGCCGTCTCGGCGCTGCGCGAGTGGATGGCGGAGGTCGGCAAGCGCGGGCACGTCGCGGTATCGGTCGTGGGCAAGTTCAAGACCACCAGCCAGATGCTCGCTATCGGCATGCTGCTGTGGCGCGAGCCGCTCGGACCGCTGCCGGTATTCAAGATGGGGGAGGTGCTGCTGTATGTCGCCGCCGCCCTGACCCTGTGGTCGATGCTGAGCTACCTGCGGGCCGCCTGGCCGAACCTGATCCACCCGGGCAAGGCGGGGTCCTGACCGCAGCCCTCGACCGGCTTGATAGGCGCGCTAACCCCCCGTAAAATGGCGCCTCTTTGCGGGCATAGCTCAGTTGGTAGAGCGCAACCTTGCCAAGGTTGAGGTCGCGAGTTCGAACCTCGTTGCCCGCTCCAGACGCTTCGCGGGGAAGACCGCCGGTCTTCCCCGCGCCCGTTTCCGGTCACCGGCTGGGTGGCAGAGTGGTCATGCAGCGGACTGCAAATCCGTGTACGCCGGTTCAATTCCGACCCCAGCCTCCAATTTCCCGTTTTGATCCCATCGACCTCTGCTCGCTACACTGCGGGACCGCGCTCGGCCCGAGTGGCGGAACAGGTAGACGCAACGGACTTAAAATCCGTTGGCCGCAAGGCCGTGCCGGTTCGAGTCCGGCCTCGGGCACCATCACGCCGTGGGTGAAAATTCGGGCACGACGCGCGGCAGCAGTCGGGCGCAGCGCGTACTAGGTTTGCCGTGGAAGAGGACGGTGCCATAACAGTTCCGCTCACAGCCGTCACGCCCGCCTCGGCCGCACTCACACGCGAACGCCGAGTCGCCTATCTGCGCCCCGCGCTGGGCGCGTTGCTGTGGGGCGGTTCCTTTCTTGTGCTCGGTACGAGGCATGCGCCCGTGCATGCCTGGGCGGCGCTGGTCCTGTTCCTGGGCATCGCCGCGGGCCTGGCGCTGATCGCGCGGGCCGCTACGGCGGCGTCCGTGGCACGTGCGCTGGCCGGTTCGGCTGCCGACTGTGCGGCGGTGTCGTATCTGATGGTGTTGCTCGGCGAATTCGGCGCACCGCTCGCCGCCATCTACGCGCTCACCTGCCTCGACATCGGTCAGCGACATGGCCGTGTGCCGCTCGCGGCGGCGTCACTCGTTGCGTTGGCATCGTTTGCGGCGGTGTGGAGCCTGACCGGCTATTGGCAGGCCCAACCGGTGGCGTCGCTTGCCATGCTTGCGGTTTTTCTGGCCGCCGTGCTCGTCACTGGTTTGAGTCCGGAGCGGTCGATTGAATCCCGCGACCGCAGCACGCCAGAGACCGCCGTCGCGCGACTGCCGCTGCCGGCGACTGCACCGGTCGCCGCCGCCGGTGAGGTGGCCGTCAGCGAGACCGCGCCCGCAGTCGACACGGCTGCGCCTTACCCGCACCCGCGATCGGCAACGCGCTGCAAGGTGCTTGTGGTCGACGACAACGCGACCAATCGCATCATTGCCGAGGCGATTCTCAATTCCGCCGGTTACGATACCGATGCGGTCGACAACGCCCAGACCGCGCTTGAACGCCTGGTGAGCGGACGCTACTGCCTCGCGGTCGTCGACATGCACATGCCGGACATGGGCGGCGTTGCGCTGCTGCGGCGCTACCGCAACATGTGCCCGCGCGAACGCGTGCCGATCGTGATGCTCACCGCCAAAGCCACGCCCGAGGCCGCGCAGGAGGCAGCCGACGCCGGCGCCGAGGCATTCCTCACCAAGCCGGTCGGCGCGCGTGCCCTGATTGCCAACGTCGACAAGCTGCTGGCGGACAGCGAGGCGCGTGGACTGCGCGCGCACGAACCGCGCGCCGCGGGGGACTACGGTCGCGCACACGCCATCGATGCCGCAGTACTGCGTGAGCTTCGCAAGGTGTGCGGTTCCTCCGCCGAGTTCGCCAGCCTGGTCAGGGCGTTCCAGGAGGAGGGCGCCGAGTTGTTGCGCCGGTTCGCACAGGCAGTTCGCGCCCACGACCTCAAATCCGCGACGGACAGCGCGCTCGCGCTGCGCGCCAGTGCCGTCAATTTCGGTGCCCAGGTACTCGCCGGCCGCTGCGAATGGGCAAGCCAGGTCAGCGACGCGGATCTGCGGTCGATGGGTCAACAACTCATCGACGAGGTGACGCACCACTTCGACGTGGTAATGCAGGAGCTGGAGGCGATCGTCGCGCAGGATCGGAAACCGGACGGCGTCCCGCCTCCCGCCGCATCGGCGTAACCCGCCGGGCCCGATGTGCCCCGTCGGCCGGTCAGGCGGCAGACTGTGATGCGCGCTAGAGCGAAGTTCAGGCGTCGGGATAGCGCCGCAAGACCAGCGCCGCGTTGTGCCCGCCAAAGGCAAACGACTGCGACAGCCCGATACGCAGATCGTGCTGTGCCACGGTGCGCACAAAATTGAGATCGCGCACCGGCGTTTCCAGATTCCGGCAGATGTGGGTCGTGCCGTCGCGCAGGGACAGGGCGGTCACCAGCGCCTCGATCGCGCCGCTCGCGCCGATCGAATGACCGATCAGCGACTTGGTGGCATTGACCAGCGGGCGCCGGCCGAACACCCGCTCGATGACCTCGGCCTCGGTCTTGTCATTGTTCTCCGTGCCGGTGCCGTGCGCGTTCACGTAGTCGACCTCCTCAGCGGCAACACCAGCGTCCGCCAGCGCTGCGCGCAGCATGCGCTCAATCTGCCGCCCCCCGGGGGCCAGGCTCATGATCGAGTGCGCATCGAAGGTCTCGGCAAAGCCGACGACCTCGGCCAGGATAGTCGCGCCGCGACGGCGCGCATGTTCGAGCTCCTCGAGGACCAGCACCGCGGCACCGCCCTGGCTGAACAGGAAACCCGAGCGCTTCTGGTCGAAGGGGCGGTTGGCGGTTTGCGGATCGGCGCAATCCCGCACGAGCGTACCCGCCACGTCGAAGCCGCGGAAGATGTGCCCATGTTCGTCATACAGATATTCCGACCCGCCCGTCACGGCGACCGCGACACGCCCGTCGCGTACCGCGTGGTAGCCGTTGCCGACCGCCACGGTGCCCGCCGCGCACGCCACGCAATAGGTCTTGTTCGGTCCGGTCAGCGAGAACTTGATGCCGACCGCCGCCGATGCGGCGTTCGGCATCAACATCGACACCACGAACGGATGATATCGCCGGCCGTGCGCCAGGCGTGCGCGCACCTCGTCGAGCGCCTGGCCGTCGGCCGGCAGATGCGCTTGCGCGTAGCGATCGAGTGCCTCGCTCGCGGGCTTGAGCAGATGGTAGGTGTGGTTGTGCAGGAAACTGTAGGCGCCGCCAATGCCGGTGCCGAAGTACACACCGACCTGTGAGGCATCGAGGCCGGAAACCGTGTAGGCTCGCGCGACTGCTGCGGCAGGGGTCAATTGAAATCCCGCGCCGGTCAGCGCTTCATGCGTCGCCCCGAGCGCCAGCACCGTCACGGGATCGAGTTGTAACAGCTCCGCGCGCGACACGCCGAAGGACTCGTCATTGACCTCGGGGAGAGGAGCCCAGATGCGGGAGTGAAGCTCCGCGTAGCGGGTCCAAAGCTCGGGAACCGTAACGGCCACCGATCTGGCCGCAAGACAGGATCGCCAGAAATCGTCCCGGCCAATGCCGATGGGGCTGATGACGCCGGCCCCGGTGATAACCACCCGATGGCTCATGCTGTGCTGATTCAGTATTTACCCGACAGTCCCGCACCGATCCTACGCTAAAAGGGTTCGGTGCGGCCATCCGGGTCTTCCGAGTAGATTGGTAAGTGCGACCCAACCAACTACCGAGGAGATTGTCCAGATGACCGCACTGTCACAGAGTACCAAGAGAAAGCTTTCGCTGCTGCAGTTGGCGGCGGAATTGGAGAACGTGTCGAAGGCCTGTTCCATCATGGGTTATCACCGCGACTCGTTCTACGAGATCAAGCGGGCCTTCCAGATGGGCGGCACCGCTGCGCTCGTTGAGAGCCGCGGCGGACCCAGGAATCCCCATCCCAACCGCGTTTGCTCCGAGGTCGAGGCGGCAATCCTCGACTACTCGCTCAAATTCCCGACCCACGGGGCTACCCGCACCGCCAATGAACTGCGCCTCGGCGGGATCACGGTCAGTGGCTCAGGCGTGCGGGGCGTGTGGCTGCGCCACGATCTCGAGACCCGCCACAAGCGCTGTCAGCGCCAATGCTAATTGTCCCCTGATCGGCAACTAATTTTGTCCCT
>CAZVUN010000018.1:0-847 GCA_964629975.1 uncultured Acidiferrobacteraceae bacterium
TCCCGGCCGCCACGGGCGCACCGAGGCTCGTGAGCGCGCCGGTGGTGGCGTTGATGGCGTAGGCCGAGACGTTGTTGGAATCGTGATTCGCCACGTAGGCGAACCTACCGCTTGGGTCGACGGCGACGGCGTAGGGACCGGTCCCGGCCGCCACGGGCGCACCGAGGCTGGTGAGCGCGCCGGTGGTGGCGTTGACGGCGTAGGCCGCGACATTGTTACCGCTAGCCGCGTAGGCGAACTTCGGCGTGTAGGTCACTGGTGCCGTGCCTTTGGTCATGGCCATTGTCATATTAGAGGGGCAGCCCGCGACCGTGGCCAGGGCGGTGAGCACACCTGTACTGGCGTCCGTGGCGTAAACCGAGATGGTACTGGAGCTCGAATTCACCACGTACACGAAGCGACCGCTCGGATCAACCGTGACAAAGTAAGGATCGGTTCCGGCCGCCACGGGCGCACCGAGGCTGGTGAGCGCGCCGGTGGTGGCGTTGATGGCGTAGGCCGAGACGTTGTTGGAATCGAGATTCGCCACGTACACGAACTTGCCGCTCGGGTCGATCGCGACGGAGACGGGAGCCGCTCCGGTCGCGACCGGCGCGCCGAGGCTGGTGAGCGCGCCGGTGGTGGCGTTGATGGCGTAGGCCGAAATGTTGTTGGCGTTGGAATTGGCCACGTAGGCGAACCTGCCGCTCGGGTCGACGGTGACGAACTGGGGGCCGGCAGCGGTCGCCACAGGCGCACCGAGGCTGGTGAGCGCGCCGGTGGTGGCGTTGATGGCATAGGCCGAGACGTCGTTGGAATTGAAATTAGTCACGTAGGCGAATTTGCCGCTCGGGTCGACGGTGACGGA
>CAZVUN010000018.1:947-6419 GCA_964629975.1 uncultured Acidiferrobacteraceae bacterium
CATGGGGCCCGTCCCGGCCGCCACGGGCGCACCGAGGCTGGTGAGCGCGCCGGTGCTCGAATTGATCGTGTAGGCCGAGACGTTGTTGGAACCGTAATTCGCCGCGTAGGCGAACCTGCCGCTCGGGTCGACGGTGACGGACATGGGGCCCGTCCCGGCCGCCACGGGCGCACCGAGGCTGGTGAGCGCGCCGGTGGTGGCGTTGATGGCGTAGGCCGAGACGTCGTTGGAATCGTTATTCGCCACGTAGGCGAACCTGCCGCTCGGGTCCACGGCAACGCTTTCCGGACCGCTGCCGGCGACGACATAACCGTTGTGGCGCAACTGACCGGTGGCGGCGTCGACCGTGTAGATGGAGACGGTGTTGTCAGCACTGTTCGCCACGTAGGCGAAACGCGGCACGGTGCTTGAAGCACCGCCGTTGCCGTTGCCGTTGCCGTTGCCGTTGCCACTGCCACCGCATGAGGCAAGCAGCATCAGGCTTAATCCTGCGATGGCATAGCGGCTGGCGACAACGAAGCGATTCTGATCCATAGCGGTCTCCTCGATACGTTCTTGGTTTTTCGATCTCCATTCCGGCTCGCAACCGAAGCGCGGAGGGGGGCGGCGATGGGTTGGTGGAATTAGAACCGACCCGGGCGTGCTTGCCAATAGTCAGTGGCGCGTGACACTCGCCTATTGCGTTGAGCGGCCGGAAACGCCCGCGCTTTGTCCAGAATACTGTAAAAGCGGCGAGCCAATAAGGCGCACATTGCTGGAGTCTTGCGCTTGCCGAGGCAGCACGGGGTGCGCATTCTTAATTATCCGTCTGCATCACCTCGACGCTTCCCTCGAGGCGTGTGCGCTTTTCCGTCGCCGATCGCACCACCCGCCCGGCCGAGTGGTGGTGCGCGCGCCCTGATGCGTTGTGGGGCAGCGGTCGAGGCGAGCGAGGCGCGCTGTGGCGCAGCAACGGCCCGAAGGTTGCTGCGCCTTCACCACCCGCGCGGAGAGCCGCTGCCGCTCGTCGAATTCGTGCGCCCACTCCCGAACCGCGGGACGCACAACGAACAACCCCGCGCGCGGGGCGGGGTTGATGGATCATGGTGCACGCTGTGCCAGACCAGAGATCAGACCGAGCTGTACTTCCTTTTTTTCAAAAACCGGGACCGGTTGGGTCTTGCCATAGAGACCGCGCGAATGTGCCAGCGCCATGGCGAGGCCGGACATGCCCAAGTCCAGAAACGCCCGCCGCCCTGCCCCACGGCCGTTTGATCTGCGTTAAATTCCTGGCCGGGGTGTTGGCGTAAGCTGTTATTGTGCCCGTCCACAATGCCGACATCGCCGCCGTCTTTGAGGAGATCGCCGATCTGCTCGAGATCCAGGGGGCCAATCCCTTTCGCGTGCGCGCCTACCGCAACGCCGCGCGCGAGATGGAATCGCTCGGCGTGCCGGCGGCGCAGATGATCGCCAAGGGCGAGGACCTCACGGAGCTGCCGGGCATCGGCGAGGACCTGGCCGCCAAGATCAAGGAGATCGTCGCGACCGGATCGTGCAAGGCCCTCGAGAAGCTGCGCCGCGAGCTGCCGCCGACCATCACCGAGCTGCTCAAGATCCCGGGGCTTGGCCCCAAGCGCGTGCGCGCGCTCTACGACCGGCTCAAGGTCAAGACCGTCGAGCAGCTCGCCAAGGCGGCGCAGGCGGGGCGAATCCGCGAGCTCGAGGGCTTCGGCCCGAAGACCGAGCAGGCGATCCTCGAGGCGCTCGCCGCGCACCTCACCGAGGCGAAGCGCTTTAAGCTCGCCGTCGCCGCGCAGTACGCCGAGCCGTTCAAGGCTTATCTGGAGAAAGTGGCCGGTGTCGATCAGGTCGTGATCGCCGGCAGCTACCGGCGCTTCAAGGAGACGGTGGGCGACATCGACATCCTGGTGACGGCCAGGAATCCGGCCCGCGTGATGGACGCCTTCACAAGCTACGAAGAGGTGCGCGACGTGCTCGCCAAGGGCGAGACGCGCTCAACCGTGATCCTCAAGTGCGGGTTGCAGGTCGACGTGCGCGTGGTCGATCCGGCCTGTTACGGTGCGGCGCTGCAGTACTTCACCGGCTCGAAGGCGCACAACATCGAGCTGCGCCGCCTTGCCCAGGAGCGCAAGCTCAAGCTGAGCGAGTACGGGGTGTTCAAGGACGAGGAGCGCGTCGCCGGTGAAACGGAGGAATCCGTGTACCAGGCCGTGGGGCTGCCGTGGATCGCGCCGGAGCTGCGCGAAAACCGCGGCGAGATCGAGGCGGCACGCGCCGGCAAGCTGCCGAAGCTCGTCGCGCTCGAGGACCTCAAGGGCGACCTGCACGCGCACACCAAGGCGACCGACGGGCACAACACGCTGCGCGAGATGGCGCAGGCCGCGCGCGCGCGCGGCTTTCAATACCTCGCCATCACCGAGCACTCGCGCCGTCTCACCGTCGCGCACGGTCTCGACCCGCACGGGCTGCGCAAGCAGATGGCGGAAATCGACCGGCTGAACGCGGAGCTCGACGGCATCACGATCCTCAAGGGCATCGAGGTCGACATCCTCGAGGACGGCCGCCTCGACCTGCCGGACGAGGTGCTCGCCGAGTGCGACCTGGTGGTGGGCGCGGTGCATTCGAAGTTCAACCTGCCGCGCGCCAAACAGACCGCCCGCATCCTCAAGGCCATGGACCACCCGCACTTCACGATCCTGGCGCACCCCTCGGGGCGGCTCATCGACACGCGCGAGCCCTATGATGTCGACATGCTGAGAATCGTGCGCCATGCGCGCGAACGCGGCTGCTTCCTCGAGCTCAATGCCCACCCCGAACGGCTCGACCTGCTCGACATCCACTGCCAGCTCGCCAAGGACGAAGGCGTGCTGGTCGCGATCTGCTCGGACGCGCACCGGGTGCAGGACTTCGACAACCTTATATATGGCGTCGGCCAGGCCCGGCGCGGCTGGCTCGGGCCGGACGACATCCTCAACACCCGCCCGCTCAAGGCCTTGCGCGCGCTGCTCAAACGCACCATTTGAGGCGGGCCATTGCGGCGCGCTTGACGTGCCTCAATTCAGCGCCCGTGGCGAATGGGATAAGATCGCCGCATGGTCGCGAACGCAACCCGTCTCACCCTCGGCCGCGGCGATGCGTTGATCGTCGTCGACGTGCAGAACGACTTCCTGCCGGGCGGGCGGCTCGCGGTGCCGCGCGGCGATGAGGTCGTCGCACCGCTCAACCAGTACCTGCGCGCCTTCCACGCGCGGGGGCTGCCGATCTACGCCACGCGCGACTGGCATCCCCCCGATCACTGCTCGTTCGCGCCTCAGGGCGGCCCGTGGCCGCCACACTGCGTGGCGGGCTCCGAAGGCGCGGCGTTTGCCGCGGGACTCGCCCTGCCGCCCGAGACCGTCGTGATCTCGAAGGCGACCACGGCCGCCAAGGACGCCTATTCCGGTTTCGAGGGCACCGATCTCGCCGCGCGCCTGCGCGCGCAGGGTGTGCGCCGCGCCTTCACCGGGGGGCTCGCCACCGACTACTGCGTGCTCAACACCGTCCGCGACGCCCTCGAGGAGGGCTTCGAGGTGTATCTGCTCACGGACGCGATCCGCGCCGTCGACGTCAAGCCCGGCGACGGCGCCCAGGCCGAGGCCGAGATGCGCCGCCTCGGCGCCAAACCCATCACGCTCGCCGATGTCGTGACATGACCGACCTGCGCGCCACGCCGCTGCTCACCGACCTGTACCAGCTCACCATGCTGCAGGCCTACTTCGAGCAGGGCATGGAGGA
The DNA here is from genome assembly GCA_964629975.1 of uncultured Acidiferrobacteraceae bacterium. Taxonomy (GTDB): domain Bacteria; phylum Pseudomonadota; class Gammaproteobacteria; order Acidiferrobacterales; family Sulfurifustaceae. The sequence goes on from CAZVUN010000018.1 coordinate 4,722, forward strand.
GACGGCCGTGTTCGAGTTCTTCGTGCGCCGCCTGCCACCCAACCGCGCCTTTCTCGTGGCCGCCGGGCTCGAACAACTGCTCGTGTACCTCGAGGGTCTGCGCTTCGGCGAGGAAGAGCTCGACTGGGTGCGCCGCAGCGGGTATTTCCGCCGCGATCTTGCCGAGCGATTGGCGACGCTGCGTTTCACCGGCGACGTGCACGCCATGCCGGAGGGCACGGTGTTCTTCGAAAACGAGCCGATCGTGCGCATCAGCGCGCCGATGCCGCAGGCGCAGCTCATCGAAAGCCGGCTCATCAACATCCTGCACTACCAGACCCTGGTGGCCTCGAAGGCCGCGCGCGTGGTGCTCACGGCCCCGGGCAAGCTGCTCATTGATTTCGGCATGCGCCGCACGCACGGGGCGGAGGCCGCGCTCGTCGCCGCGCGCGCGACTTATCTTGCGGGATTCGCCGGCAGCTCCACGGTGCTCGCGGGGCAGGAGTTCGGCATCCCGGTGTTCGGCACCATGGCGCATTCCTTCGTGCAGGCGCACGCGACCGAGGAGCTCGCCTTCGAACATTTCGCCGCCAGCCACCCGAAGAACGTCACCCTGCTCATCGACACCTACGATACCGAGGCGGCGGCCGCCAAGGTGGTACGGCTCGCGCCCGCGCTCAAGGCGCGCGGCATCACGATCCGCGCGGTGCGTCTCGACAGCGGCGATCTCGCCGCGCACGCGCGCAAGGTGCGGCGCATCCTCGATGACGGGGGGCTCGCGGAGGTGCGCATCTTCTCAAGCGGCAGCCTCGATGAGTACGTGCTGCGCGAGCTCATCAAAGGCGGGGCGCCGATCGACGGCTTCGGGGTGGGCACGCACCTCGATACCTCGGCGGATGCGCCGTTCCTCGACTGCGCCTACAAGCTGCAGGAATACGCCGGCCAGGCGCGGCGCAAGCGCTCCGAGGGCAAGGCCACCTGGCCGGGCCGCAAGCAGGTCTACCGCCGCTTGCGTGACGACGGCACCCTGGCGGGCGATGTGGTGACCCTGGAGGGCGACCCCCAGGAAGGTACACCGCTCATTCAGCCGGTCATGCTGGGCGGCCGCCGCCTGCAGCCGCCCGAGACGCTCGAGGCGATCCGCGCGCGCGTGGCGGGCGAGCTGGCGCGCCTGCCGGCAACACTGCGTACGCTCGAGCCGCCTGCCGCGCCCTACCCGGTCCGCATGGCCCCGGCGCTCGCCTCCCTCGCCGCCGAGGTCGACCGGCGCACCGCAGCAGGCTAACAGCATGAGTGCGGACTATTTCACCGCCGAGATTTCGCGCCACATCTGGGACAGCAAGTACCGCTTCCGCGACGGCGACACGATCCACGACCAGACCATCGAGGACAGCTGGCGGCGCATCGCGCGCGCGCTCGCCAGTGTCGAGCGCGATCCTGCGCTGTGGGAGCCGCGGTTCTACGCGGCGCTCGAGGGGTTCAAGTTCCTGCCCGGCGGGCGCATCCAGGCCGGCGCCGGCACCGGCCGGCGCGTGACGCTGTTCAACTGCTTCGTCATGGGGCTGATCGAGGATTCCATGGACGGCATCTTCGACGCCCTCAAGGAAGGGGCGCTCACCATGCAGCAGGGCGGGGGCGTCGGCTACGACTTCTCCACGCTGCGCCCGCGCGGCAGCGCGGCGCGCAGCGTCGGCGCCGTGGGCGCCCGGCCCGGGGGGG
>CAZVUN010000018.1:6429-35267 GCA_964629975.1 uncultured Acidiferrobacteraceae bacterium
CCGCCCGCCTCGGCGCCGTGGCCTCCGGCCCGGTGTCGTTCATGCAGATCTGGGACGCGATGTGCGGCACGCTGCTGTCCACCGGCGCGCGGCGCGGCGCGATGATGGCCACACTGCGCTGCGATCATCCCGACATCGAGGACTTCATCGACGCCAAGCGCGAAGCCGGACGGCTGCGGCACTTCAACCTGTCGGTGCTGGTGAGCGACGCGTTCATGGAGGCAGTGCGCGCCGCCGCCGACTGGCCGCTCCTGTTCCCGCTCGCCGCCGGCAGCGCGCCCGGCGGCGAGACCGTGCTGCGCGAATGGTCGGGGACCGACGGACCGGTGCCGTGCCGCGTGTACCGGCAGGTGCCGGCGCGGCAGCTGTGGGAGCGGCTGATGCGCGCGACCTACGAGTACGCCGAGCCCGGGGTGCTGTTCATCGATCGCATCAATCGCGACAACAACCTCGCCTACCGCGAACGCATCAGCGCCACCAACCCGTGCGGCGAGCTGCCGTTGCCGCCGTACGGCGCGTGCGATCTCGGCTCGCTCAACCTCACGCAGTTCGTGCGCGCGCCTTTCACGCCCGGGGCCACACTCGATCTCGCCGCCATCGCCGCCATCACCGCGGTGGCGGTGCGCATGATGGACAACACCATCGACCTGTCGCAGTTTCCGCTCCCCCGCCAGGCCGAGCAGGCGCGCGGCACGCGCCGCATCGGCCTTGGCCTCACCGGGCTCGCCGACACGCTCATCATGCTCAACCTGCACTACGGGTCGGACGCCGCCCGCCAGCTCGCGGCGCGGACCATGCAGACCATCACGCACGCGGCCTACCGCACCTCGATCGAGCTGGCGCGCGAGAAGGGATCGTTCCCGTTCCTCGAGCGTGACCGTTACCTCGAGGCCGGCTTCGCGCAGCGCCTGCCGGGCGACATCCGCGCGGCCATCGCGCAGCACGGCATCCGCAACAGCCATCTCACGGCCATCGCCCCGACCGGCACCATCAGCCTGCTCGCCAACAACATCTCGAGCGGGCTCGAGCCGGTGTACGACTTCGCCCTGTCGCGCAAGGTGCTCGAGCGCGACGGCACGTACACGACGCACGAACTGATCGATTACGCCCTGGCGCAGTGGCGCGCGCAGCACGGTGCGGCGCCACCGCCGGCGACCTTCGTCGGCGCCCACCAACTGAGCCCGGCGGCGCACCTCGCCATGCAGGCGGCACTGCAACCGTACGTCGACAGCTCCATCTCCAAGACCATCAACGTGCCGCGGGATTGCGCGTTCGCGGAGTTTCAGGACATCTACCGGCAGGCCTACGATCTCGGCCTCAAGGGCTGCACCACGTTTCGCCCCAATCCGGTCACCGGCGAGGTGCTGACCGCGGCGAGCGCGCCGGGCGAGGCGGCGCCGCATTGCTGCAACGTCGAACGCGAGGCCGACTGACGCCGCATCTGGGACAGGCGCGGCGAAGCGCATAGAATGGCCACCCAGGAGGTGCCCCCCGATGGCCATGAAAAAGACATCCCGCGTCAAGTCGAAGTCAAAGTCGAAAACCAAACCCAACGCCAGGAACACGGCGAAGGCCCGCCCCAAGGCCAAGTCCCGAAAGGCGGCCGGGACGAAGGCCAGGCCACGCGCCGTGGCACGCCCGGCAGGCGCGGTCAGCGCCCTGCCCGATGTGCAGGTGGCCACCACCGGCGGGCAGACCCTGCGCCTGGCGGCGCTCAAGGGCAAGCCGGTGGTGATCTATTTCTATCCGAAGGACGACACCCCCGGCTGCACCACCGAGGGCTGCGACATCCGCGACCACTGGGGCGCGTTCCGCCGCCTCGATGCCGTGGTGCTCGGCGTGTCGCGCGACAGCCTCACCTCGCACGAGCGCTTCAAGGCCAAGTACGGCTTCCCGTTCGAACTGGTGAGCGATGCCGACGAGAAGCTGTGCCGGCTGTTCGACGTCATCAAGGAGAAGAGCCTGTACGGCAAGAAGTACATCGGCGTCGACCGCAGCACCTTCCTGTTCGACCGCGACGGCGCATTGCGCCGCGCGTGGCGCGGCGTGAAGGTCCCCGGGCACGTGCAGGAAGTACTGGCGGAGGTTCAGAAGCTGTAGCCACACGAGGTTGCATGACCACCAAGCGCAAGATTTTCGTTCTCGACACCAACGTCCTCATCCACGATCCCACCGCGATCCTGCGGTTCCAGGAGCACGACATCTACATTCCGATCGTCGTGCTCGAGGAGCTCGACCACGCCAAGGTCGGCATGTCGGAAGTGGCGCGCAACGTGCGCCAGGTGAGCCGCCTGCTCGATGAGCTGGTGGAGAAGGCCAACGGCGACATCACGCGCGGTCTGAAACTGCCGGCAGCGTCCGCCGCCATCGAGACCGGGCATCTGTACTTCTACACCGAGGCGGTGCACGGGCGCCTGCCGAACGGCATCAGTACCGACACGCCGGACAATACCCTGCTCGGCATCACCTTCGATCTCGGCAAGAGCCACCCGGACCGGACGGTGACGCTGGTCACCAAGGACATCAACCTGCGCATCAAGGCGCACGCCATCGGCATCCGCGCGGAGGACTACACCAACGACCAGGTGCTGGACGACGCCAATTTGCTGTACACGGGGAGCGAACAGCTGCCGGCGGACTTCTGGGACACGCACAGCAAGGACATGGAATCGTGGAAGGAGGAAGGCCGCACCTTCTACCGGCTGGCCGGCCCCAAGGCGCGCAGCTGGGCGCCCAACCAGTTCCTGTACACCACCGATGAGCGCGCCTTCGAGGCGATCGTGCGGCGCATCGAGGGCGACAGCGCCATCATCGAGGTGGTGCGCGACTACGTGCACGAGAAGCACAAGGTCTGGGGCATCAACGCGCGCAACCGCGAGCAGAACTTCGCGCTCAACCTGCTGATGGACCCGGAGATCGACTTCGTCACGCTCCTCGGCCAGGCCGGCACCGGCAAGACGCTGCTCACGCTCGCCGCCGCCCTCACCCAGACGCTCGAGACGCGCCGCTACACCGAGATCATCATGACGCGCATGACCGTGCCGGTCGGCGAGGACATCGGCTTCCTGCCCGGCACCGAGGAGGAGAAGATGGGCCCGTGGATGGGGGCGCTCGAGGACAACCTCGACGTGCTGCACGAGACCGGCACCCAGGAACACGGCGCCTGGGGACGTGCGGCCACGCACGACCTGCTCAAGAGCCGCATCCGCATCAAGTCGCTGAACTTCATGCGCGGGCGCACGTTTCTCAAGAAGTTCCTGATCATCGACGAGGCACAGAACCTGAGCGCGCACCAGATGAAAACCCTCATCACGCGCGCCGGCCCGGGCAGCAAGATCGTGTGCCTCGGCAACATTGCGCAGATCGACACGCCCTACCTGACCGAGACCACCTCGGGTCTTACCTACGTCGTCGACCGCTTCAAGGCCTGGGAGCACAGCGGCCACATCACCTTGCAGCGCGGCGAACGCTCGCGCCTGGCCGATTACGCCTCGGAAACGCTGTGAGTTGGCCGCGCCGGCGGCGCGCTAATCGCCGGACGGCGCGCGCAGTCGCTCGTAGTGGCGCCGGAACACGAGCTCGAGCTCGTCGATCACCTCGACCCGGTCGCGACCCTTGACCGTGTGCTGGGTCATGAGCTCGTAGGTTTCGTTGAGCAGCTGCGCAGGGTCGAGCATCGGGTAGGTGGCGCGCAGGCGTTTGATCGCGAGCACCACGCTTTCGTCGGCGGGCCGGGGGATGTCGAGCGGCGCGTGCACCTGCGCATCCGTGGCATGGCGCGCGGCCAGGAACTCGGCGTACTCGAGCAGGGCCTGCTGCTGCGCGGCGGGCAAGCGGTCGAAGATCTCGCGCAGGCGTTTGGCGGTCGGCTTCACGACGGGCGCGGGCCGGCGCGTCAGCTCTTGGCGCGCGAGGCGCGCTTCTCGCAATGCTCGTGGGCGAACTTCATGAACTCGTCGACCGCGCGCAGGCGGAACTTCTGCCGCTGGTAGACGATCGAGAACGGGCGCTCGATCTGCGGCGCGAGCGGGCGCGACACCAGCGTACCGAGCTTGAGCTCCTTCACGATCGTGGCCTGTGACACGATCGAGATGCCAAGCCCGGCCTCGACCGCGCTCTTCACGGCCTCGGGATTGCCGACCTCGAGACTGATGTTGAGGTCGGTGAGCTGCGCGCCGCTGCGCGTGAGGTACTCGACAATGAACTCGCGCGTGCCGGAGCCTTCCTCGCGGCACACGAATGGATGGCCCTGCAGGTCCTCGACCGTGATCGCGGTCTTCTTCGCGAGCGCATGTGCCGGGGGACAGATCACCACCAGCTTGTCGTGCCAGCAGACCTCGACCACGAGGTTCTTGTTCTGGATCGGCGACTCCACAATGCCGACATCGATCGAGTTGTCCTCGACCATGTGCACGATGCCGACCGAATTCGACACCTTGAGGCGGATGTTGAGGTTCGGGTGCCGGTCCTTGAACTCCCCGAGCAGCGACGGCAGGACGTACTCGGCGATGGTGGTGCTGGCACCGATGATGACGATGCCGCTGACGTCGCCGGTCAGGTCGCGCACCTTGCTCTCCATCTCCGAGTACAGGGAGATGATCCGGTCGGCGTACTCGAACACGCGCTCGCCCGCGGCGGTCAGGCTGATGCGGTTGTGCGTGCGGTCGAACAGGCGCGTGTTGAAGTACTCCTCGAGCTGGCGGATCTGGAACGTCACCGCCGGCTGGGTCATGTGCAGGGTCTCCGCCGCCTTGGTGAACGAAAGCAGGCGCGCGACGGTGTGAAAGACCTGCAGTCTGCGATCGGCCATGCTCTTAACCCCGGGACCCCTGACGCGACAGCCTATAGTGGTGTGGTAACAGCGACGGGCATTTCAGCACAGTTGCGCGCGCCTTGTATAGGCGGTGCGACAGTTTGCGGACGGCAGCGTCAAGCGAACCCGTCGAGCTTGAGCTTGAGGTCGGTGGGGCTGGTGGCATGCTGCAGCGCGGTTTCCTCGTCGATCTCTCCGGCGCGCACCAGGTGGAACAGACTCATGTCGAAGCTCTGCATGCCCTCGGCCGCCGTACCCTTCTTGATGAGATCGCCGAGTTCCTTGATCTTGAGCGGGTCGAGGATGTACTCGCGCGCGAGCGCCGACACGGTCATGACCTCGCAGGCGATGATGCGACCCTGCCCGTTCTTGCGCGGCAGCAGGCGCTGGCTCACCACGCCGCGCAGGTTCTGCGCGAGCTTGGCGCGGATGCCGATCTGCGCCTCCGGCGAGAAGCTCGTCACGATGCGCGAGATGGTCTCGGCCGCGGCCGGTGAGTGCACGGTGGAGAACACCAGGTGGCCGGTCTCGGCCGCGGTCATGGCCGCCTCGATGGTCTCGGGGTCGCGCATCTCGCCGAGCAGGATGGTGTCCGGGTCCTCGCGCAACACGGCGCGCATGGCCTCGGCGAAGGTGTTGGTATCGATGCCGACCTCACGCTGGGTGATGATCGACTTGCGCTCGGAGAACAGGAACTCGATCGGGTCCTCGATGGTGACGATGTGCTCGCCCTTGTTGGTATTGATCTCGTTGATGAGCGAGGCGAGCGTCGTGGACTTGCCCGAGCCGGTGGCACCGGTGATGAGCACCAGCCCGCGTTCCAGGTGAATGAAGTTGCGCACCAGCTCCGGCAGGCGCAGTTCCTGCGGCGTGGGAATATTGGTGTTGATGACGCGCAGCACCATGCCGATCGAGCCGCGCTGGTAGAAGACGTTGGCGCGCACCCGCCCGATGTCCTTGAAACCGATCGACAGGTCGACCTGGTGGTGCTGCTCGAACAGCTGCTGCAGGCGCGCGGACATCATGGTGCGCGCCAGGCGATCCATGAACTCGGCCGGCAACGGTGCGATCTCGCGCATGGCGCGCAGCGCGCCGTCGATGCGCAGGATCGGGTGATTGCGCGTGCGCAGGTGGATGTCGGAGGCCTTGGCACGCACCGCGTAGGCCAGCACCTGTCCGAGCAGTTTGAGCGGGTCGGTGCTCGCCCCGATCGGTGCCGCCGGGGCGGCCGAGGGATGGGTGGCGGGCTGGCTGGCGGCAGCCTGGCGGGTAGCGTCGGTCATGGCGGAACAGCGCCCCGGAGGGGCAGGAGGTTTTTCAGGTCCTCCTAGTCTAGACGATCCCGTCGGCCGTGCGCCGAAAGTCAAAGGGCCGGCAAGTTGCCGGCCCCGTGCGGTTGCTGCCGAAATACCGCCCGCGTCAATGCGCCGTCGCGGATGCCTCGCCCTTCGGAACGCCGAGCTTGGCCAGGATCCAGTCCATCGGACAGAAGCCGGTCAGTCCGCTCTGGAACAGATTGGCGCCAACAAACACGGTGAACCACAGCCAATTCACATGGTGGAACAGCGGGCTGGCCTGCACGCCGAGCGCCAGTGACAGCAATACAAAGAATCCGGCGATGGTGGTACGCAGACGAAAGACAGTCATGGAGAGTCTCCTTTTCGGTGTTTGCAATCCGGATGCGCCATTATATCTATATAAGGACTAACCGCTGGCAACCGCGTCGCGGCCTGCGCGACGGGGCGGTCAGGGCGGCTAGTTGGGGCAGCTGGACGTGTCGGACGCCACCTTGCCGGTGAGCAGCAGGAAGTTCTCAAACGGTCCCATGTTGCCCATCGCCTCGAGCTTCGGACCCTCGAACTCGAGCCGCCCGAACATCATGGCGCGCATCGGTCCATACTCGCCGCGCCCCATCTCGCCCCAACGCTGGGTGGTAGCGTGCATCACGTAGTCCATGCCCGAGTCGAGCTTGGCGGTTTCGACCTTGCCGCCGTAGACACACAGCGCCTTGCCGTCCTTTTTGGCGATGCGCATCTCGACGCGCGGGCTGTCCTTGCAGTCCGTGCGGTAGATCTGCATCACCTTGAAGCCACGCCCACCGTGGTTGTCGACCCAACCGCTTTCCACGAGCTTGTCGGTCAGGACCTTGTCCGCGTTCCACGCGTCGCACGCCGCCTTGCCCCAGTCGGCTGACATCAGCACCGGCTTGCTCATGGCCGGCGCGCCCGCGGCAGCGGATTCGGCCGCGGCCGGCTTTTCCTCGGCCGTGCTCACGACTGAAAACATCGACAGCACTAAGCCAAGCAAGACGCTCCATCTTGGATAGGTATTCGACATGCCTCTCTCCTCAGTCGCTTATGACTGTTTTGTCTATTGGGTACATTGAACGTAACAAGCAAAGGGGCCGGTCGTGAAACCGGCCCCCTTGTGCGCTGCTACAACAGGATGCGATGAACCGACATTGCGCGGCCTAGAACTTCCAGGAATAGGCAACGCCGATGTCGAACTGGTCCATCTTGAGCTCGATGGTCTGCGCCGGATCGAACGGGCTCGTACCGCTCACCTTCTTTTCCGGCGAGTACATCGCCGAGAGCGTCCATTCGCTGCTCTTGCTCAACTGATTGGTGAAGCCGAACGTGAAGTGGTGCTCCTGAACGGCCGGCGCCAGAATGTTGAACAACACTTCTGATGAAGGAATGGGTTGCTTGTTGTAGCTGTAGCCCAGACGCCACAGCCAGTCCGGGCTGGAATTGAACTGGTAGCCGAGCTTGTAGACCGTCACATCCTCCCAACCGAAACCTGCGCCCGATGATCCGCCCAAACAGCCGTCGCCGGTACCGCCGGTCGGACTCGGGATACAGCTACCGTCGGTGAGCGGTTTGATGGGATTGCCCACCGCGGCCACATCGCTGTACCAGATCTGCTGGATATCAAACAGGATGGCCGAGTCCTTGTTGGGCTTGAAGGCGAGACCGATGTTGGCCGTCGCCGGAATGTCGAAATCACCACCTTCCGCAAACAGGCCCTTGTACTTCTCGAACTCGCTCATGCTCATCTTGGTCTGATACGAGGCGCCGAGCGACCAGCCGGGTGCGACTTCACCTTGCAAACCGATCTTCGCGCCGAAACCGGTGGAGTCGTCATAGCCCTGGTCGCTGAGGTTGGCCGGATCGCTGGAGAACCCACCGAAGGTGCTCAGGCCGGTGGCCTTGAAGCGCTGGTAAGCAAAGATGGCGCTCACGCCCCAGGAGGACGTCTCCGTAATCTTGCGCGCATAGGTGGCCGAGACGAAAAGCTGGGAAAGGTCAATGCCTGCCGTGCCACCACCGAAGGTACCGGGTGAAGTGACGAACGTGTTGGGTCCCGGTGGCGGGACAAAGAACGTCGCCGTGCCGCCCTCATACTCGGTATTCATGCCACCGTTGCCGTACACGCTCACACCGATTGAGCTATTGGCGTCCAGCATGTGGTTGTAACCAAATTCCGGGATGAGGAAGTACTCGTTCTCACTGTCGATGCTTTGCGGCCCGACGCTAAAGGTACAGCCACTCAAGGAGCAGGCATTCGACGGTCCGCCGGTCGCGGTGTAACTGCGCCGCGGGCTGAACAGCGATGCGCCCAAGTCGGCGCGGCTGCCCACCATGACCATGCCGGCCGGGTTCGTGGCCGCGGCCAGGGAGTCCTGCGCGAGGGCGACGCCCGCGCCCGCCACGCCCTTCTCATGGATGCTGTAGCCGTGCGCGAAATAGCCGGTGGTTGCAAATGCTCCCGGCGATGCCACGGCCGCAGCGACCGCCAGCGCCAGCACAACGTTTTGCTTCTTGCTGATCATCGAGTGCTCTCCTCTCAAGTGATTGGGCCACATAGCCCGCGTGGTTAGACGCGATGCGCCGTCGCATGGACGGCGCAGTCCCGATGGTGCTCCCTGTTTTTCTATGCGCCACTTCCTGCCCGACAGCACGGCGCCCATAAACGTCATCGAACTGTCTTTTCGGCGGGCAAGTATTCGACCGCACCAATTAAAATGTCAATATTTAATACAAAACTTATTTATCGCTCTTGCTCCGCGCCGCCCGATCGACGCCAATCCTGAGCGGGCCGCTTAGTTATTGCCATCCCGGCGCAGTGCTGGCAGCGATGTCTTCCGGCCCATGTCGCATCGTGAGCGAACACCGATGCCGAGGGCTCGGCTTTCAGCACCTTGCGGAAATGAACAGGGGCGCTATCGCGCCCCTGTTCACGCTGCCGCTTGAAACGATGAGCGGACCTACATGTACAGGCAAATATCCGTATCCCCGGCGAAGGCGAGGAAGGTCGCCGCGCCACCGTACTCGATGCCGTCGATGAACTCGGCGGTGTTCATGCCGAACAGATCAACGGTCATCTGGCAGGCGATCATCTTGACGTCCGCTTCCTGGCACAGGCCGCGCAGCTCCGGGATCGATGCCACACCCTTGTTCTTGATGGTCTGCTTCATCAAGGTGGTGGCCAGCGACTCGAAACCCGGGACCACGGCCTGAATGGCGTTGGGAATATTCCAGTTGATCGAGCGGAACCACTCCGGCCCGAACGGCATCTTCATGGGCATGCCGGGGTTGCCCAGGGGGCTCACCTTCAAACCACTCAGGTCCTTCTTCAACAGGCCAAGCCCGTAGAAGGTGAAGAATATCTGCACCTGATAGCCGAGCGCCGCCGCGGTCGACGCCAGAATGAACGGCGGATACGCCCAGTCGAGCGTGCCCTTGGTGGCGATGATCGCCATGCTCTTTTCAGCCATTGCCTCTCTCCTCAATTTCCCGATTGGCGGAAACAGCGCGGCGCGCCCGGGGCGCGCCGTGTGCTCAGGACTTCTTCAGTACGAAGGTGTACTCGCCGCTCGCTTCCGTCGATTCCAGCAGCTGGTTTCCCGTCTGCTTCGCGAACGCCTGGAAGTCCTTCACGGAGCCCGGATCGGTCGCGATGATCTTCAGTGTCTGACCGCTCTGCAGCCCGCCCAGCGCCTTCTTGGCGCGCAGGATCGGCAGCGGACAGTTCAGACCGCGTGCGTCGAGTTCTTGATCAGCCATGTTGCCTCCTCATCAGTTACTGCGTTTCACGATGTACCGCTATCCGATGGCGCGCCCCGCACTCAGCCGGGCACGCCTGACTGTCACGCCGCTCTCGGTTCGATGACTGCGTGGCGCCCAACGACCCAGCGTCTCGTGCCCACGCACCGTCACCTTGGCCAAAAGGCCCGGGGCACCCTGGACCGCCGGTATCGCCTCGCGACGGCGCACCCGCATCCAGATTCCCCGATTTGGACAGCGCAAATTAGTATATTATGAGATTCGCGATTGCCACGATAGCTGGGCCATTTCCGCCTCCGGCTTGTGATTGTCCCTTTTCGCCCCGACGTTATGAAGTTATTGTTCTGACGTCGATTTTGCCAATCGGGCAGAGGAACTTGCAGCGCCTGGCCACTATCAAATTGTTATCGTGAAATCCTCGAGACAGTCAGTTGCGCGCGCCGTCGTCGGGCTCGCGATCCTCGCGCACCTCGCCATCAGCCACAGCGCGGTCGCGGCCGTCAACCTGCCCGAACTTGGCGATGCCGCCGGTACCAGCATCACACCGGCGCAGGAGCGCAAGCTCGGCGAGGAGTTCATGCGCAGGGCGCGCGGCGCCTTGAACATCCTCGACGACGCGGAGCTCACGGACTACGTCCAGACACTCGGCCGCAAGCTGCTTGCGGCCAGTGAGAGCCCGACACAGGACTACTACTTTTTCGTCGTCGACGATCCGAGCATCAACGCGTTTGCGGTGCCAGGCGGTTTCGTCGGCGTGCATACCGGCCTGATCTCCGCGGCGCAGAACGAAGCCGAGCTTGCCTCGGTGATGGCGCACGAAATCACGCACGTGACGCAACGCCACATCCCGCGCCTGATCGCCGAACAGGAACGCGCCAGCCTGCCGGCGATGGCCGCGATCCTCGCCTCGATACTGCTGGCAAGCGCCGGCAAGAACGTGGGGGAGGCCGGTATCGCCCTCACCTCCGCGACCATGGTGCAACGCGGGCTCAACTTCACGCGCTCCTATGAGGAAGAGGCCGACCGCATCGGCATGGGACTGCTGGCCAATGCCGGTTTCAATCCCTACGCGATGCCGGCGTTCTTCGAGCGCCTGCAGATCGCCAACCGCCACAACGAATCGAATCTCCCCGAGTACCTGCGCACGCACCCGGTGACCTCGAGCCGTATCGCCGATGCACGCGGCCGCGCCGAGCAGTTACCGGCCCGTGACCGGCCCGACAGCAGCGAGTTCTACCACGTGCGCGCCAAGCTGCGCGCGCGTGCCCCGGCCGCGAGCGCCGAGGTGGTGCGCAGCTTTCGCGACAATCTCGCGCAAGGCAAATATCGCGACCCGGACGCCGAGCGCTACGGCCTGGCGCTCGCGCTGCTGCGCGACCGGCAGACGGACGCGGCGCGCGGCGAGATCCAGAAGCTCATCGAGCGCCATCCCGGACGACTCAACTACCGCATTGCCCACGCCGAAATCGAGATGGCCGCCGGGCGGCGCGACGACGCGTTGGCGATCTACCGCGAGGCGCATCGCCAGCGTCCCGGCTCGGTGATGCTGACGCGGGAATACGCGGCGGCCCTGCTGCGTGCCGGGCGGCCGGCCGAGGCCCGCGATCTGCTGAAAGGGGCGCTGCGCACGACCCGTGACGATCCCGGGCTGTACAAGCTGATGGCGGCGGCCGCCGGCGAGACCGGGGCCCGGGTCGAGGCGCACCAGGCGCAGGCCGAATACTACTACCTGCTCGGCAACCCCGGCGCGGCGATCGAGCAGCTGCGCATCGCCAGTCGCTTCGCCGGCGACAGCTTCTACCTCCAGTCCAGTATCGAGGCGCGAATCAACGCGATCCGCGACGAGTCCGGCCTCGACCAGGCCAAGCCGGCGGCGATAAAGGACGGCAAGTAGCCCGGCCAATGCGCCCATAAGCAAACGCTGTTGGACCGGCGCCGCTGGGGGTTGTCACGAAAGTCTAACCATGTATCCTTAACGCCCGCAGTTGGTGGGTCTCGTGTTTCCCTGCGGCGTGTGCGCTTTCCCTGGTCCGAAGCACGACATAACGGTGGTGTCCGCCACGGTCAGATTACGACGACACAATACTTCATCGACAAATCACAGGAGGAGCAATGCGGAAAACAGTTCCTATCGTCCTTGCCACCGGCGCCGCCGCGCTGTTGCTCGGTAGCGTCGCCCTGGTCCCGACGGCGCAGGCCGCTGGTCAGGTGCCGGATCCCAAAGTCTGCAACGACAAAGCGAACCCGCCCAAGGACCCCGTCACCAAGGGCGGCTGCGTGGTCGTCGACCGGCGCAAGGGCAACTGTGCCGCCTGTCACCAGATCGCGGGCATTGCCTCGGGCAACATCGCCCCGCCGCTCGTGGCCATGCAGGCGCGCTTCCCGGACAAGGCCAAGCTGCGCGCGCAGATCGATGACGCGACCAAGCTCAACCCGAAAACCGTGATGCCGCCCTTCGGCCGGCACCAGATCCTCACCAAAGAAGAGATCGACAACGTCGTCGAGTTCGTGCTGACCCTGTAGCCAGCGGCTCGCTTAACATCGGACTTCCTGATTATTACTCCTTGGAGGAAATCGTGAGCACTATGCACCGCCGTACCTTTCTGAAGAGCACCCTCGCCGCAGGCGTCGCGGGTCTCGCCGCCGCCGCCGGGCTGCTCAAGCCCACCCGGGTGCTGGCCGCCGAATGGCCGAAGGACGCCTTCGGGGCGAAGAGCGTCGATGATGCCCTGAAGGCCCTGTTCGGCAACGCGGCCGCGAGTGCCTCGGCCTCGATCAAGATCAAGGCCGCGCCGCAGGCGGAAAACGCCGCCACCGTGCCGATCACGGTCAGCTGCGACATGCCGAACGTCGAGTCCATTGCCGTGATCGTGGAAAAGAACGCCAGTCCGCTCGTGTGCCGGGCGAGCCTCTCCGGGGCCGAGCCCTACCTGCACGCGCGCATGAAGATGGCCCAGACCTCGGATGTGCAGGTGGTGGTCAAGAGCGCCGGCAAGCTCTACAGCGCCAAGCAGACCATCAAGGTGACCGTGGGCGGTTGCGGCGGCTAACCATCCGGACAGAACCCAGCATTACTTGAGGAACAGACAATGGCACGTACCATGAAGATCCGCACCAAGGCAGCCGACGGTGCGACCGAGATCCAGGCACTCGTGAGCCACCCGATGGAAACGGGACAGCGCGTCGACGCCAAGACCAAGCAAAAGATCCCCGCCCACTTCATCCAGAAGATGACCTTCGCCGTCAACGGCAAGGAGGTCGCGGTGGTGGACACCGGCGTCGCGGTGTCCAAGGACCCGTTGGTGAGCGTGCGCGTCAAGGGCACGAAGGCCGGCGACAAGGTCCAGGTCAGCTGGACCGACAACAAGGGTGAAACCGGCTCGGCCGATACGACCGTCGCCTGACGTCCCACCAGCCGCGCCGGGCAGGCGCCCGGCGCGGTCGCAAGAATAATTGACCGCAGGAGGATCGAATGAAGAGAACCGCACTCGCCGTGCTGCTCGTCGGGCTGATCGGCGCCGTGGGCACTGCCCAGGCCGATCCGAAGACCGATCTGGAGCAGATCCGCAACTACTTCAAGACCAAGTTCCCGGGCGTCAAGTTCGATGACTATGCGAACGGCTTCTACGCCCTGCCCGGCATGGAGGAGTACAAGGCCAACTGGGAATCGATGAACGACTTCCCGCCCTACGAGCTCGGTCTCGCCAACGGCCAGAAGATGTGGGAAACCCCGTTCAAGAACGGCAAGACCTTCGCGAGCTGCTTTCAGAACGGCGGCAAGAAGATCGCCCAGAGGTACCCGTACTGGGACGAGGCGAGCAAGAAGGTGCGCACCGCCGAGATGGACCTGATGGACTGCGCCAAGAAGAACGGCGCCGAGTTCCCGTTCCTCACCGCCGATCTTGGTAAGAACCTCAAGGCGCGCGTGCAGCTCGCCGAGCTGACGGCCTATTTCTACTCGCTGTCGAAGGGCGAACGCGTCAACATCGACCTCTCGGCCCCGGGTGCCGTGGCCGCCTACGAGCAAGGCAAGAAGTTCTGGTGGCAGAAGCGCGGCCAGCTCAACTTCTCCTGCGCCGACTGCCACATGGAGATGGCGGGCAAGAACTTGGGTGGCAACCAGCCGCTGTCCGCGGCGCTCGGCCACCCGGTCGGCTGGCCGGCACAGCGCCTGGAGTGGGGGCGCCTCGAGACCATCCACTGGCGCTACACCACCTGCAACTCGCAGGTGCGCGCCAAACCGCAGAAGTACGGCTCGGAGATATACAACAATTTGCAGCTGTACGAGACCTATCTGTCGAGCGGCTTGCCGCTCACCGCGCCCGCCAACCGCAATTGACGCCGCCCAGCGGCTTCGCTATAAAACCCGGCCTTCGTGGCCGGGTTTTGTTTTCCCGCCCCGGAATAGCGACGGCACGGACCGCGTCTCTCGCACCAGGGCACCGCCAGTACCCAACCCCTTATTCCTAAAGTACACACGGAGATTTTCATGAGTCTTTCGCGACGCGAATTCCTGCAGATGCTGGCGCTCGGCGCCGCCGCCGGCCTCGGCCTGCCGGGCTGCAATGGCAAGAAGACCTCCTCCGGCGCGGCCGGCGACAAGCTCTACGACGTCGCCCCGTTCGGCAACGTGACCCTGCTGCATTTCACCGACTGCCACGCGCAGCTCATGCCGATCTACTTCCGTGAGCCCAATGTCAACATCGGCGTGGCCGACGCCAAGGGCAAGGTGCCGCATCTGGTGGGTGAGGCGCTGCTCAAGCACTTCAATATCCAGCCCGGCTCGATCGAGGCGCACGCCTTCACCTATCTCGACTTCGAAAACGCCGCGCGCAAGTACGGCAAGGTCGGCGGTTTCGCGCATCTGGCGACGCTCATCAAGAACCTCCGCGCCAGCCGCCCTGGCCGCACACTGCTCATGGACTCGGGCGACACCTGGCAGGGTTCGGCCACGGCGCTGTGGACCAAGGGCCAGGACATGGTCGATGCCACCAAGCTGCTCGGTGTCGATGTCATGACCGCGCACTGGGAGTTCACCTACGGCGCCGATCGCGTCAAGGAGATCGTTGAAAAGGATCTCAAGGGCAAGATCGACTTCGTCGCGCAGAACGTCAACGAAGCGACCTTCGGCGATCTCATCTTCAAGCCCTACGTCATTCGCGAGGTCAACAAGGTGCCGGTGGCGGTGATCGGCCAGGCGTTCCCGTTCACGCCGATCGCCAACCCGCGCTACCTGATCCCGGACTGGACCTTCGGCATCAACGACGATCACCTGCAGAAGATGGTCGACGAGGCGCGCGCCAAGGGCGCGCAAGTGGTCGTGGTGCTGTCGCACAACGGCATGGACGTCGACCTCAAGATGGCCTCGCGCGTCACCGGCATCGACGTGATCCTCGGCGGCCACACGCACGATGCCGTGCCGGCGCCGTCGATCGTCGCCAACAAGTCCGGCAAGACCCTGGTCATCAATTCCGGCTCCAACACCAAGTTCCTTTCGGTGCTCGACCTCGACGTCAAGAACGGCAAGGTCGCGGACTTCCGCTACAAACTGCTGCCGGTATTCGCCAACCTGATCGCCCCCGACAAGGAAATGCAGGCCTACATCGACAAGGTACGCGCGCCCTACAAGGACAAGCTCGCGGAGAAGCTCGCGGTCAGCGAGTCGCTGCTCTACCGGCGTGGCAACTTCAACGGCACCTTCGATCAGCTCATCATCGACGCGCTGATGGAGGTGCAGGGCGCCGAAATGGCGTTCTCGCCCGGGTTCCGCTGGGGCACGACCGTGCTGCCGGGCGATGTCATCACCATGGAAAATCTCATGGACCAGACCGCGATCACCTATCCGATCGCGACCCTGAGCGAGCTCACCGGCAGCCAGATCAAGGAGATCATGGAGGACATCGCCGACAACCTCTACCACGACGACCCCTATTACCAGCAGGGCGGCGACATGGTGCGCGTCGGCGGCATGACCTACACCATGGACCTCACCCAGAAGCACGGCGGGCGCATCCAGGATGTGATGATCCGCGGCAAGGCCATGGAAGCGAACAAGAAGTACAAGGTCGCCGGCTGGGCGAGCGTGCAGGAAAGCCCCGCCGGCACGCGCCCGGTGTGGGATGTGGTGTCCGAGTGGCTGCTGCTCAAGAAGAACGTCAAGGTGAGCGAGGCCTACGTGCCGAAGCTCAAGGGCGCCGAGGGCAATCCCGGTATCGCGATCTGACCGGCCGCCCCGGCGCGTGACCCGCAAGGGCCTGGCACTGCCAGGCCCTTTTTTTTGCGCCGTCCGCCGCCACGGTCAACCGGCCGCCGGCGCAGGCGTTATGCTGGGATCAGGCCCCGGTACACGCATGCTGCATCGCATTGCCCTGCTCCTCGTCGTCGCCCTGCCGCCGGGGGCGGCGTTCGCGCTCAATGTCGAGGACGCGCGGCACCTGCTGGTGCGCACCGGCTTTGGTGCCACGCCAGCCGCGGTCGCCGCCCTGGCCGGGCGCGACCGCACCGGCGCCGTCGAGCAACTGCTCGCTGCCACCCGCCACGCTGCCCTGACCCCGCCGCCGGCGTGGGTGAGCGAGGCGCCGCCCGACCCGCGCAGCGTGCGCGCGCTCGACGAGACCGCACGCCGCGCGTTGCAGCAGCGCGTGCGCGCGCAGGCGCTCGAGCTCAAGGGCTGGTGGTACCGCGAGATGCTCGCCACCGACTCGCCGCTCACCGAGCGCATGGTGCTGTTCTGGCACAACCACTTCACCTCCGGCATCCGCAAGGTGCGCTGGCCAGCCTATCTGTACCAGCAGAATGCGCTGCTGCGCCGCCATGCGCTCGGCAATTTCCGCGAGCTGTTGCACGCCGTGGCGCGCGACCCGGCGATGCTCGTGTACCTCGACAACCACCTCAATCGGCGCGGCAAGCCGAATGAGAACTTTGCGCGCGAGCTGCTCGAGCTGTTCACGCTCGGCGTCCCGATCGGCGCGGGTCAGTACAGCGAGCAGGACATCAAGGAAGCGGCGCGCGCCTTCAGCGGATGGACCATCGATCGGCGCAAGGGCACGTTCCTGTTCAACCGCGCGCAACACGACGATGGGATCAAGACCTTCCTCGGGCACAGCGGACGCCTCGACGGCGACGCCATTCTGGACATCCTGCTGGCGCAGCCGCGCACCGCCGAATTCATTACCGAGAAGCTGTGGCGCGAGTTCGTCTCCGCCGAGCCCGACACCGCCGAGGTCCGGCGGCTGGCGGCGCATTGGCGGGCGCACGACTATGCGATCAGGCCGCTGCTCAGCGAGCTGTTTGCGACCACGGCGTTCTGGGCACCCGGCGCGCGCGGGACGCTGGTGAAATCACCCGCCGAACTCATGGTCGGCAGCCTGCGCGCGCTGCAGCGGTCACCGGACACCGGACCGCTGGCACGCGCCGGCCGCCTGCTGGGCCAGGACCTGTTCGATCCGCCCAATGTGAAGGGCTGGCCGGGCGGCACTGCCTGGATCACCTCCAGCACCCTGCTCGCGCGCCAGCAGTTCCTGCAGCGTACCCTGCGCGGGCCGGAGCTGGCCGCCCTCGGGGACGACTACCTCGGGCAGTTGGCGCCGCTGCTCTGCACGATACCGGCGGTCGAGGCCGCGCCCGCCGACCCTGCCGCCGCCCGCGTGCGCGCGCTCATGCTCGACCCCGCATATCAACTCAAGTAGGAGGACGCCGTGCGACGTCGTGATTTTCTGCATCTCGCCGCGTCCCTGCCGCTCGTACTGTGGGCACCGCGGCTGTGGGCGCGCGCCCCGTCGCCGGACTGGAACCGGGTGCTGGTGCTGCTCGAGCTCGCGGGCGGCAACGACGGGCTCAACACAGTTGTGCCGTACGCCGATCCGCTGTACTACGAGCTGCGTCCACGCCTCGCCGTGGCGCGCGATCAGGTGCTGCCCCTGTCGCCCGCGCTCGGCTTCAATCCGGCGTTGCAGGCCCTGCTGCCGGCGTGGCAGGCACGCGAGCTCGCCATCGTCCTGGGTGTCGGCTACGACAACCCGAACCGCTCGCACTTCCGCTCGATCGAGATCTGGGATACCGCTTCGGATGCCGAGGAAGTACTGACCGACGGCTGGCTGGCGCGCAGCTTCGCGGCCAATCCCGTGCCCGCCGAGTTCGCCGCGCATGGCATCGTGTTCGGACGCGACGCCGGACCGCTGGCGGGCGCCCACGGGCGCAACCTCGTGGTCCAGGAGGCCGAGCAGTTCCTGCGCCAGGCGGCCGAACTCAGACCGGCGCACACCGCGAGCGGCAACCCGGCGCTCGATCACCTGCTCAACGTACAGAACGAGACCCGCCGCGGGGCCGAGGTCCTGCGCGCCCGGCTCATGCAGGCGCCTAGACCGGCAAGCGCGTTTCCAGGCACGCGCCTCGGCCGGCAGCTGGAGGTGGCGGCCATCCTGATCGCGGCACGCACCCCGGTGGCAGTCATCAAGGTCAGCCACGGCAGCTTCGACACGCACGCCAACCAGCGCACCCAGCACGACCGTCTGCTGCGCGAGCTGGCCGAGGCGCTGGCGGCGCTGCGTGCGGCCCTCATCGCGAGCGGCGACTGGCAGCGCACCCTGGTCATGACCTACTCGGAGTTCGGCCGGCGGGCGCGCGAGAATGGCAGCCTCGGCACCGACCACGGCACGGCCGCGCCGCACTTCCTGCTCGGCGGGCGCGTCAAAGGCGGCCTGTACGGGCAGCAGCCGGCGCTCGCGGCGCTCGCCGATGGCGACCTGCGGCATCATCTCGACTACCGCAGCCTCTACACCACCGTCGCGCAGCGCTGGTGGGGCCTGCCGCGCGACGCCATCGCCGCGCGCGCCTATCCGCCGCTCGACTGCCTGGCCTGAACTCGCCACAAGCCGCTGTTTTGCCATGCCGAATCCTTCCGGACCCGCCGCGGGCGGCCGTGGCGTGCGGTCGCGGAGCTGCTGTAAAATGCCTGGCCTTGCGTCCGTGAACCCAAACCACCAGGGGAGACCCGATGTCCAAGAAGCACCCGGTCATCGCCATCACCGGCTCATCCGGTGCCGGCACCACCACCGTCAAGCGCGCCTTCGAGCACATCTTCCGCCGCGAGAAGATTACCCCGGCGGTGATCGAGGGGGACAGTTTCCACCGCTACAACCGCATGGACATGCGCGAGGCCATGAAGAAGGCGGAAGCGGCGGGCAACCGGCACTTCAGCCACTTCGGTCCGGAGGCCAACCTGTTCGAGGAGATCGCCAACTGCTTCCGCACCTATGGCGAGACCGGCGGCGGGCGCAAGCGCTACTACCTGCACAGTGACGAAGAGGCCGCCGAGCACAACAAGCGCCTCGGCACCAGCCTCAAGGCCGGCGAGTTCACGCCGTGGGAAGACATGCCGTCCGGCACCGACCTGCTGTTCTACGAGGGCCTGCACGGTGGCGTCGTCACGGACAAGGTCGACGTGGCCAAGTACGTCGATCTGCTGGTCGGCGTGGTGCCGATCGTGAACCTCGAGTGGATCCAGAAGATCCACCGCGACACCGCCGAGCGCGGCTACTCGACCGAGGCCGTGGTCGACACGATCCTGCGGCGCATGCCGGATTACATGAACTACATCACCCCGCAGTTCTCGCGCACCCACATCAACTTCCAGCGCGTACCGGTGGTGGACACGTCGAATCCGTTCATCGCGCGCGACATCCCGACCCCGGACGAAAGCTTCGTGGTCATCCGCTTCCGTGACCCGAAGGGTGTGAACTTTCCCTACTACCTGAGCATGATCCACGACTCGTTCATGTCGCGCCCCAACAATATCGTCGTCCCGGGCGGCAAGATGGGCTTCGCCATGGAGGTCATCCTCACGCCCCTCATCGAGGACCTGCTGGAGAAGAAGAAAAAGGCCTGACGACCCGCGTCGGACGCAGCACGACGGGCCCGGTATACCCGATACCGGGCCCGTTTTGCGTTTGCGCGCGCCGCGCACATTCCCGCAGACCGCGCCCGGGTTCCGACCGCCATGCATCGTGCAGCATCGCCCGCGCTGCGCGATAATGCCTGCGCCGTTCCGGCATCAACAACGACCCGACTCCCAGGAGCAAGCTGCCATGAGTGACGCGCTCAACTACCTGGTCAAGGCCCGCCCCGAGGCCATGACCGCCTATTTGAAATTCATCAAGGAGGCCGGCAAGTCGCTCGACCCCAAGACGCGCGCGTTGATCACGGTCATCACCAAGGTCGCCACCCAGACCGAGAACGGCTTTCGCCAGTACCTGGTGCGCGCGCTCGATGCCGGCTGCACGCCAAACGAGATCATCGACGCGATCATGCACGCCTTCCCGGCGCTCGGGCTCACCAAGATCGTGTGGGCCACGGACATCCTGCTTGACATGGACCTGCCGGAATTCCGCGCCGAGAACCTCGGCAAGGAGAAGCGCTGGCACGAAGTGCGGGCGGTGAGCGAGTTCGCCGAAGGCAAGGTGAGCTACGTCGAGAACGTCGAAGGCCGCAGCCTGTTCGTGTACCGCGCGAACGGCGAGCTGCGCGTGTACGACTCGCGCTGCCCGCATCAGCGCACCAACGTGCCGCACCTCGCGCTTGCGGGCTGCACGCTCACCTGCCCCAAGCACCAGTGGGTGTTCGACGTGACCACCGGCAAGTGCACGGCCAAGGGCGACCGCCCGCTGAAGCGGTTCGACGCGAAGGTCGAGGACGGCAAGCTCTACGCCTACTGGTAACGCCGTTCGGCACGCCACACCGGGCGGCGCCAGGTACGCCTCAGGCGAGCGGCCAGGTGCGCAGGATCTCGTAGCGCGCCCCGCCCGGCAGGGTGTGCGACTGCACGAGGCAGAACTGCTCGACCGGCCAGACGAGCGGCGTGAAGTCCTGCTGCGTATCGGGACGGCGCGCCGCGCGCACCAGGGTCACGTGCACCTTGAACGGGCGCCGTTCGGGCTCGTAACCGCACTGCGTGAGCGCCACGTTGAGTTCCCGCACCAGGGCCAGCAACGGCTCTGGCGTCCGTGCCGCACCGAGCCACACGATCCCGGCGCGGCGCCAGCTGCCGGCCTGGTCCAGCCGGAGCTCGAAGCGCTCGCCGCGCACACCGTCAGCGGCGCGCTCGTAGCACGCCTGGCGCTCGGCAGCGACACTGCCCAGAAACGCCAGTGTCAGGTGCAGCCTGGGCGCCGCTACCACCCGCCCGTCCCCGCGCCCGACGAAGCGCTGCGCGAGCGCGTGCATCGCCTCCTGCAAGGCCGCCGCCGGCCACAGCGCGAAGAACAGGCGCTTGGGCAAGACAGCAGCGGCACTCGGCTCGCTCACGGCCACGGGCACCCCACGGGATCGACACGTGGTCTTTTACCGCGCGCGGCCGCGCGCGGCAATGGCCCGCGTAGGCGGCGACCCGCTTGGCGCACCGCGGCGCCCGAAGCGCGCTCAGACGCGCCCGTTTGCCGCGTGGTTGCGGTGCCGCTGCCACAGGTGACCGGCGGCGACGATAAGCGCGATGGCGAGCACCAGCGCGTACGGCGCGAAGCGGTGAACCGTCGCCGCCCAGGCGCTCAGCTCGTTCAGCAACAGCGCCCAGATGCCCGTGGCGACATAGGTCGCCAGCAGCACGACGACCACGTTCACCCACGGGCGCAATCCAATCAGGAATCCAACGATCGACCCCACCACCGGGCCGGTCATCCAGAACGGCACGAACACGAAGATGAACAGGCCAACGATGCCGAACCTGCGGACCCTGCCGCTGTGCGACTCGGCGGCATCGTGCATGCGCACCACGTAGGGCTTCAGGCGGCGCAACTCGATCAACTGTCGCCAGCTCAGCGCAAACAGCGGATACACGATGAGCACCTGGACAGTCTCCACCAGCATATTGAGGGGTACGACCTGCGCATGCGCGAACCCGCTGGCGTAGCCAAACGTCATGCCGGTCGCCGGCCCGATGAAAAAGGTCAGGCTGGTCATCACCACGTAACTCAGACTGCGCTCCGGAGACAGGTACCAGCCAATGCCGAGCCCGAGCGCCAGCAGGCCGGCCAGACTCAGACCGGCAACCAGGAACAGCCCTTCGGTGCTCGAGACAAACCAGAAACGCCCCCGCACAGGCACGGGCGGCGGATGGGGCTCAGACATCTACGACACCTTCTTCTCGCTTGCGGCGCAACACCATGTAGATAGCACCGTTTCGCTGCTTGAGCCATGGGCAAGAACACTGCCCGGCGCGGCGGAGTTCGAGGTTCACTGGCGCCAGCACGGCAGACGCCGCACCGCCCCTGCCGCGCGCAGGGTAATGACGCCCCTGCGCGGCAACCCGCGATGGCCGGATCAGTGGGGCGTGCCGGGGGTGGGGCGGGGCCTGCGTGAATGCGCTTGACATGCATTCACGCCGCGAAACGGGGCGGCGAATCTCCCCCAAGGCGGGCAGCAAGGGCCTGCGGCGAACCAGTCCCGCCCGCGCCGGAACGCGAAGCCATCGCACGGTAATGGTGGGCCGTGTAGGAATCGAACCTACGACCAACTGGTTAAAAGCCAGCTGCTCTACCGACTGAGCTAACGGCCCGAATTCGGGGAAATGGGGAAGGCGGCGATTATCCCGGCGCGCGCGCAAGGTGTCAAAACCGCGCCTTGTGCGGCAGCGCCGTGGTGATCGGCGCTGCCGGTGGGTTCCGATGGACGCGGTCCCCGGCGCTCGCTCAGGCCTTGGCAGCGGGCAGCAGCTTCATGTCGGCCAGGCCCTGGCGCACCGCCTGCAGGAAAGTCTTTTCGTCCAGCATGTGGTACTGGACCTTCATGGTGAGGGCGCTGCCGAACACGATGGCGGCGAAGGTGAGGATCGAGCCGAGCGCGAGTGTCGACACGCCGGTCACCGCCTGGCCGATGGTGCAGCCCATCGACAACACACCGCCGATACCCATGAGCACGCCGCCGACCGCATGTGCCAGGAAATCCTTGAAGTTGACGAACCACTCGATGCGGAACTTGCGCGTCACGAGCGAATACAGCAACGACCCGATGATCACGCCGGCCAGCGCCATGATGCCGAAGTTGACCAGCATCAGGTTCTTGGGATTGAGGGCGTAGCGCACGGCATCGCCCATCGGGCTGATGAAGGTGTAGGACTGTACCGCCACGCGGCTCGGCGCCTCGGGCTCGAGTTGCGCCCAGTCGAGCCACTCCTGGCCCCACGGGCCGCCGCTGATCCACCAGCCGGCCACGACGGCGAGACCGATGACGACGCCGCCCAGGATATTGTCGAAGCTGGCGCGGAAGTCGGCCGACTTGAACACGAACACGAGCACCGCGAGCGCGACGACAGCGCCGAGGATGAGGTGCAGAGTCGCCGTGTCCTGCATGCCGATGATGCCGCCGACGATGGCGCCGAGCTCCTGGCTCTGGATACCGTAGTTCTGCAGCGGGATCGCGGTCGGCTGGATCCAGCTGTTGAAAAAGGTATCGAAGAAGCCGGCCTCGCCCACCGAACCCCACAGCATCAAATACGACGCGGGGGCGGCGAAGAACGCGAGCAGCACGAGCGACTTCAGGTTGCCGCCGCCGATGCGCACGAAGGTCTTGTTGCCGCAGCCGGAGCCCAGGGTCATGCCGATGCCGAACAGCAAGCCGCCGAGCACGTAGCGCAGCCACGCGAAGTTGGCGGTGCGGTACGGCGGGAAGGTGTCGCTCGGCAGCTTGACGACGCCGCTCGCCTCGAGCGCCAGCACCCCGACGAGCGCCACGGTCATGGCAAGCAGCCAGGCGCGCATGCGGCCGGTGTCGCCCATGTTGACCAGATCCGAGACCGCACCCATGGTGCAGAAATTGGTCTTGTTCGCGACCGCGCCCATGATCACCGCGACCACGAACACCGCCAGCAGAATCTGCGTGTGAATGGTGAATTCCATAGCGTCCTACCTCGAGATTGAATGGCGGTGAAGACAGCCGGTGGGCCGGTACCGCGGCGCGGCATTTTACTGGCTTTCCCGCAGGCGCACCACGGGGCCGCGGCGGAATAAACCGCGCGGGTAGCGCGTCAACGCGCGCGGTAGGGGGTCGGATCGGGGAGCCCCGCGGCGGCAAATCCCCGCGCACGCAGGCGGCAGGAGTCGCAGCGCCCACAGGCGCGCGCGGTCTCGTCCGGGTCGTAGCACGACAGGGTGAGGGCGAAGTCGACACCGAGCGCCGCGCCGCGGCGGATGATCTCGGCCTTGTCCCAGTGCATGAGCGGCGCGCGGATGCGAAAGCCCCGGCCCTCCACCCCGGCGCGCGTGGCCAGGTTGGCGAGGCGCTCGAACGCCGCGATGAATGCCGGCCGGCAGTCCGGATAGCCCGAATAGTCGACGGCGTTGGCACCGATGAAGATATCGCGGGCGCCCTGCACCTCCGCCCAGCCGAGCGCGATCGACAGGAACACGGTGTTGCGCGCCGGCACGTAGGTGACCGGGATGCCGGGCGTTGCCTCGCCCGGCACCGGGATCGACCTGTCGGTGAGCGCCGATCCGCCCATCCATGAAAGGTCGAGCGGGACGATGCGGTGATCGACCGCGCCGAGGCTGTGCGCCACGCGGCGCGCGGCCTCGAGCTCCACGCGGTGGCGCTGCCCGTAGTCGAAGGTGAGCGCGTAGCAGGCGCAGCCCTCGGCGCGCGCGAGCGCGAGCGTGGTCGCCGAATCGAGCCCGCCCGATACCAGTACCACTGCCTTGGCCGCCGCTGGCTGTGTCATTGGATCAATGTTGAATGCCTGAGGTCGAATCTTTAATGAAAGAACAAGGGACTAATTCGCGCCATTTCGGGGAACTCTTGAGAGCCGATGGAGCCCGATTGAGGATTCACAATTGAACATTATTGCGTTCGCAGAACGGCACTAGCGCCCACGCGCCTCGCCCCACAGCAGCTTGTGCAGCTGGACCTGCATGCGTACCGGCAGGCGGTCGGCGAGGATCCATTCGGCGAGCTCGGCGGGCGCGAGCTCGCCGAACGACGGCGAGAACAGCACCTCGCAGCGCTCGTTCAGGCGATACGCCGCGACCTGCGCGCGGCTCCACTCGTAGTCGGCGCGGTCACAGATGACGAACTTGACCTGGTCCTTCGGTTTGAGCAGCGCGATGTTGGCGTAGCGGTTCTTCGCCTCCTCGCCCGAACCCGGCGTCTTGAGGTCCATGACCACGCTCACGCGCGTATCGACCTGCGCGATGTCGAGCGCGCCGCTGGTCTCGAGCGACACCTCGTAGCCGGCATCGCACAGCCGGGTCAGCAGATCGCGACACGGTTTCTGTGCCAACGGCTCGCCGCCGGTGACGGTCACGTGGCGCGGGGCGTAGCTGGCCACGCGCGCGAGGATCGCCTCGAGCGTGAGCCATTCCCCACCCTGAAACGCATAAGTGGTATCGCAGTAGCCGCAGCGCAGCGGGCAACCGGTGAGCCGGATGAAGACCGTGGGGTAACCCACGGTGCGGGCCTCGCCCTGCAGCGAGTAGAAAATCTCCGTGACCCGCAGGCGCTCGGCGGGCGTGGGGGGAGCGAGGTCAGCGATGCGTGGGCGGATCATGGGCGGGCCGGTGGCCGCGGCGGCGCGCGGCGACCCGGTTTGACCTGCATTATACGCGCCGCCCCGCGACCGAGGCCCCGCCCTAGCGCTTGTCCTTCTTGAGCTTGGCCAGGCGGTCCTGCGCCGCCTTGGCGGCGTCGGAGTTCGGGTAGCGCGCGCTCACCTGCATCAGGGCGTCGCGCCCCTTGGTCGCCTCTCCGAGCTCGAGGTGGGTGTAGCCGATCTTGAGCAGGGCATCCGGCGCCTTGCGGCTGCCGGGGTAGTCGGTCAGCACCTTGTTGAACTCCTCGAGCGCGGCCTTGTAGTTGCGCACCACGTAGTTGGCCTCGCCCAGCCAGTACTGGGCGTTGTCGGTGAGGCCACCGCGCGGGTACTTGGCGATGTATTCGCGAAAGCTCTTGGCGGCACGCTCGTACTGGCCCTGCTTGAGGAGACGAAAGGCGGCGTCGTAGGCCGCCTGCTCTTCGGCCGATATGGTGGTGGCGGCCTTCGGCGCCGGGCCCGCCACCGCCGGCTCGGCCACCGCCGGCTCGGCCGCGGCGGGACGCCGTTCCAGTTCGCGCAGGCGCCGGTCGAAATCGGCATTGAGGTCACGCTCGCGTGCCTTCATGCGCTCGATCTCGTTGGCCTGCACCTCCACCTGGCCGCGCAGCTGGCGCACCTCGGCGGTGAGTGCCTCGATCTGCATCAGCAGCTCGGCCAGGGTCTCGCGCGTCGCGGCACTCGTGCTGGCCGTGCCGGTGGCGGCCGTGCTGCGCACGGCGCGCCGGTCGGGCAGCGGCTCGAGCGCCGCGCGGGCGCCGGCCGGCGCGGCGAGCGCGAGTGCCAGCACCGGCAGCAGGAGGCGACGCCCCATCGCGTCAGTACATAATCTCGACGCGACGGTTCAGGCGCCACGCCGACTCGTCATGCTCGGGCGCAAGCGGCTTCTCCTCGCCGTAGGAGGTGGTGGTGATGCGCTTGCCGTCCACGCCCAGCACCCGCATCAGCTTCTCGACCGACTGCGCGCGGCGTTCGCCAAGCGCCAGGTTGTACTCGCGCGTGCCGCGCTCGTCGCAGTGGCCTTCGAGCTTGAGCTTGATCTGCGGGTTGGCGGCGAGGTACTCGGCATGCGCCTGGATGATGGCGCGCGCCTCCTCGTCGATGGTGCTGGAATCGAAGGCGAAGTGCACGCGCCGCTGCGCGAGCAAATCGGCACGCGCCGCCTTGGCGCCGGCACCGAGCGCCTCGCCTTCCAGGCGCCCGCGCTCGCCGGCACCGGCGGTCTCGGCCCCGGCGCCCTTGTCCTCGACCGCGGCCTCTTTCTTGGTGTCAGTGGCGCACGCGCCGAGCAGCGCGCTCAGCAGCAGCACCGGAAGGATCGATCTGAGGGACGACGTGCACGTCTTGTTATTCACGGACTGACTCCTTTACCCCCCGCAGGGGTGATGGTTTGCAATTCCCGATTATAGGGCGACCAGGCGGGCTCGCGAATGTCGCCCTCATCGAAGCGGAACGACTGGCGCCCGCGCCCCTCCGTGGTGACGACCGTGAGCACGCCGCGGCCGCGTACCGCGGTGGCGTACAGCACCATGCGCCCGTTGGGCGCGAAGCTCGGCGACTCATCGAGCGCCGAATCCGTCAGTATCTGCAACACCCGGGTGTCGAGCCTGAGCGTGGCGATGTGGTAGTTACCGCGATAACCGCTCACCAGTACCAGCGACTTGCCATCCGGCGCGTAGGAGGCGCGCGCATTGTAGTCGCCCTCGAAGGTCAGGCGCTCGGCCGGCCCGCCCGTGGCCGGCATGCGGTAGATCTGCGGGCCACCGCTGCGGTCGGAGGTGAACACGATGTGGCGCCCGTCGGGCGAGAAGGCCGGCTCGGTGTCGATCGCCGGGTTGTTGGTCAGGCGCTGCAGGGCGCGGGTGGCGAGATCGAGCGTGTAGATCTCCGGGTTGCCGTCGCGCGAGAGCGTGAGCGCGAGCTTGCGCCCGTCCGGCGACCAGGCCGGGGCACTGTTGATGCCGCGGAACTCCGCGACCAGCTCGCGCCGGCCGTCGAGCACGTTCTGCACGTAGACGTTGGCGCGCTGCTGTTCGAACGACACGTAGGCGAGGCGCTTGCCGTCCGGCGACCAGCTCGGCGACATGAGCGGCTCGCTCGAGGTGACGTGCGACTTGGGCGCGAAACCGTCGGCGTCGGCGACCTGCAGGCGGTAGATCGGCTTGCGCGGGGGGCGCGCGTCCTCCTTGGTGACATAGGCGATGCGCGTGTTGAAGGCGCCCGGCTCTCCGGTGAGCTTCTCGTAGATGATGTCGGCGATCTGGTGTGCGACCTGGCGCAGCAGGTCGGCGCTCACCGTGTAGCTGTAGCCGGCAAGCTGCTGTTCCTTGAACACGTCGTACAGGCGGAACTGCACCTGGAACTGTCCGGGACCGACGGCGCGCACCTGCCCGATCACCAGCGCCTCGGCCTTGATCAGGCGCCAGTCCTTGAACACCACGTCCTTGTCCTCGTGCGGGAAGGCCGGGTAGCCCTTGCGCGCCAGCACCTGGATGCGGCCGCTGCGCGCGAGATCGGCCTCGACGATGTCCGACACCACGTAGGGCGGACGGGGGCTCGCGGCCGGGCTCACCTTCTCGAGCGGCTGGAAGCTGAACGGCACCACCGCGATCGGCATGGCGGTCTCGGTGCCCTGGGTGATCTCGATGGTTACCACGGCGCGCGCCGCGGGCGCGAGCAGGCCCGCACCCAGGGCGAGCAGCATAACGACAAAACGATATCGGTACATGGTAGTCATCAACTTTTTGGGCTGAACAGGAATTCGATCTCGCGAAAATAGTCGAACAGGTCCTTCTCCGGCGGCAGTGGCAAGGGTGTCGATTTGAACACCGCGTTCTCCACCGAGCGATCGAACAGCGCATCGCCGCTCGAGCGCACCACGCGCGCCTGCACCACTTCACCGCCGGGCACGAGCTTGACCTGCACCACGCAGCTCAGGCCCTTGGCCGTGCCGATCGGGCGACTCCAGTTGTGCTCCACGCGCTGGCGGATGATCGCCTTGTACTTCTCGATCGCGCTCTGCGCGCGCGCCGCGCGTGCCGCCTGCTCGCGCTCGCTCTCCTCCGCGGCGAGCTGCTCCTTGAGCGACTGCTCCGCCTGCTTGCGCCGGGCCTCGTCCTCCTGGCGACGTTTCTGTTCGGCGACGCGCTTGCTGTCTTCCTCGGCCTTGCGTTTCTTCGCCTCGTCCTCTGCCTTGCGCCTCTTGCTTTCCTCTTCGGCCTTGCGTTTCCTGGCTTCTTCCTCGGCGGCCAGCTTGCGCTTCTGCTCGGCCGCCTCCTTCTGACGCCGCTCCTGCGCCTCGCGCTGCTTGAGCTCGCGCCGGCTCGCCTCGTCTTCTTCGCGGCGCTTCTGCTCGGCGGCGCGCCTGTCCTGCTCGGCGCGCCGGCGC
>CAZVUN010000019.1:0-34694 GCA_964629975.1 uncultured Acidiferrobacteraceae bacterium
GAACCTAGATTGACGGAGTCAGAGTCCGCTGTCCTGCCGTTAGACGATCCCCCAGAAATTCAGAGCAAAGATACAAGAGAAAAGAGAAAAGTAAACGGGTCAACCTTCGGAGGCAACGCGCGAATCGATCTTCTGGATAAGACCTTGGATCATGCGTGCCAGCTCCGTCGCCTCGGCGATAAAATTCATCGCGTTGGTCTTTTCGAGAAAGCCAGCTTCGACGCCGATCTAGAGCTGCGTGCGTAGCTCTCCGCACGATCCTTTAGCGATCTTCAAGAACCGGACGAACTCTCTGGACGAGTTGCGTTCGTAACCCTCGGCGATATTGGAGGGCACGGACAACGCGGATCGGGTGACCTGATCACGATAGCCGTAAGCCCGGCAGGACTCCAACGATCTGTACAGCTCGGCGCAAAGACGGCAGCTCCTCTTCCATACGTCCAGCTGCTCGAAAGCCTCCATGCTCCGGCGACGATCTTTTCTCTTTTTTCTTTGCTCTTTTCTCTGGCCCGAGCTTTAACGCTTAGAGTATTGGGGTCTTTTCCGGGCCTTGTGCAGGCCGTACTTCTTGCGCTCCACGGCGCGCGCGTCGCGCGTGACGAACCCGGCGCGGCGCAAGGTCTTGCGCATGGCTTCGTCGTACTTGAGCAGGGCACGGGTGATGCCGTGGCGGATCGCACCGGCCTGCCCGCTGGGCCCGCCGCCGGCAACGTTCACCAGCACATCGAACTTGTCTTCCATTTCGATGGCGGCGAACGGCTGGCGCACGATCATGCGCGAGGTCTCGCGCCCGAAGTACTCATCGAGCGTACGATTGTTGATGACGATATTGCCCTTGCCGGGCTTCAGGTGAACACGGGCGGTCGAAGACTTGCGCCGGCCGGTCCCGTAGTAGCTCTGTGCCGCCATGGAATTGCGATCCTCTTGATCAGACTTCGAGTGACTTCGGGTTCTGCGCGGTGTGCTTGTGCTCTGCCCCGCCATACACCTTGAGCTTGCGCAACATCGCGCGCCCGAGGGGCGTCTTCGGCAGCATGCCGCGCACCGCCTCTTCGATGATGCGCTGCGGCCTGCGGGCACGCAGCTCGTTGACGCTCGCCACCTTCAGGCCGCTCTGATAGCCGGAGTAGCGATAATACTTCTTGTCCGTCGCCTTCTTGCCGGTGACCTGCACCTTGTCGGCATTGATCACGACGATATAGTCGCCGGTGTCGACATGCGGGGTGAATTCGGGCTTGTGCTTGCCGCGCAGGCGCCGCGCGAGCTCGGTGGCCAGACGACCCAGCACCTTGCCGGAGGCATCAACTACGTACCAATCGCGTTTGACGCTCTCGGCCTTAGCGGAAAAGGTTTTCATCGCGCAATCTCGAACAAGACACGGGAAAAGGCCGCGAATAGTACAGAAGCACCCGGTACTTAACAAGGGTTTGCGAAGGCAAGCACCGGCTGCGCCCGCGTCGCAAGAACCGCGATAGCGGGCACCCTTCCCGGGAACTTGCCTGGCCGAGCGACTTTGCCGGCGCGGGCAAAAAAAAGGCGTGGCTGAGAGCCACGCCCGAACCACCACTAGGAGGATGGAGGAGCCGATACGGCTGACGCATCGCGCCAGCTAGAAAATCGTACCTACAGCAACTAAGAGCAAAGACCGGGCCAAAAGTTCAATACAGGTCCAAACCGCTCCCGTCACATATAAGCATTATCTAATATTCTTAGCTGCTGTCAATGCCAGGCCCGGACTAAATTCAAGATCCCATGCCACACACGCCAAATCTACTGATCGCTCAGTTAGTTACATGATCATAATCGAGGCGGCCCAAAGGGCGCTTGTCACCACGAATCAGTGAGGCGCGGCGCAAACTCGCGATACGCAAGGTGGGCAGGTTCGCAGGCGCCAAGCCCCTTGCAGACAGGCGCCTGACGTCTCGCGTCAGTAAGCTGACTCTGGATTGCGGCGCGCGCCTGTCACGGCGGAGCAGCCCGAAGGACGCAAAGGGATGCCGTGGCGGCGTCCGCGTCAGATCTGCAGGCGTTTCACGACACGTCCGTGTTGCAGGTGCTCGCGAATGATCTCATCGATGTCTTCGCGATCGACGTAGGTGTACCAGGTGCCCTCTGGGTAGACGACGATGCACGGCCCCTCCTCGCAGCGATCCAGGCAGCCGGCATTGTTGACGCGCACGCCACCCTTGCCGGCAAGCCCGAGCGCCTTGACGCGCTCCTTGGCGTAGTCGCGCACTGCCTGGGCGTCGTGGCTCGCGCAGCACGGGCGGCCGTCCTCGCGCAGGTTGGTGCAGAAGAACACGTGGTAGCGGTAGTAACTCATGTGCACACAGAGGTTGTCACTCATGCCGCAGCGCGTATATAAGGCGCCATTATCCTGGAAAGCCGCGTAGCGCAACAGCCGTGCGCTCCCCCAGACGGTCAACCACACTTGCTCCCCGATACTTCCACAATCGTCGCGGAAACAAACAAGTGCGTGGCATGCGGCTTGTGCCTGCCGCACTGCCCGACGTACCGGAAAACCGGTGACGAGAATGAGTCGCCGCGCGGGCGCATCGCGCTGATGCGCGCCCAGGCACTGGGACAGCTGCCGCATTCCGCCAGGCTGCAGGCGCATCTCGATCACTGCCTGAGCTGTCGTGCCTGCGAGCGTGTTTGCCCTTCGCAGGTCCATTACGGCGATCTGCGCGATGCGGTCTATGCGCGCGCCTGGCCGCGCGTGCGCCAGCGGCCTCTCGTGCGGCTGCTGCTGGGCGCCGTCGCCTCGCCGCGCGCGTTGCGCCGCCTCGGCGCGTGGCTGCACTGGTTGTCGAGGAGCCGGCTGGGGACAGTGCTGGCAACGATCCCGGGCCTTCGACACGCGGGCGTTGCGCGGCTGCTGGCGCAGCTGCCCGCGCCGCTCCCGCAACCCGTTGCCTGGGCACCACTCTATCCGGCCGCGGACAGGCGCGGTGCCGTGACACTGTTCCTCGGCTGCGTCGCGCGCTCGCTCGACGACACGTCGCTGCGCGCGGCGGTTCGCGTGCTCACTACGCTCGGCTACGACGTGCACGTCCCGGCGGAGCAGGGCTGCTGCGGTGCACTGCACCAACACGCTGGCGACCAGGACACGGCGGGGGGATTGCGTGCATACAACATCGAGGCCTTCGCCCGGCACGCGTCGCACCCGATCATCGTGCTCGCCACTGGCTGCGCGGCGACATTGCGCGAGTACGGCCGGCATGCGGGCACGGTGCCTGCCGAGCAGTTCGCGGCGCGCGTCACGGACATCAACACCTTCCTGGCGCGCATCGCGTGGCCGCCGCAGGTGCGATTGGCGCCCTTGCCGGCACGCATTGCGGTGCACGACCCGTGCAGCCTCGTGCACGTGCTGCGCGAGGAGGCGAGTGTCTACCAGCTGCTCGCGCGCCTGCCTGCGGCCGAGGTAGTGGCCTTACCCGACAATCGCCTCTGCTGCGGCGCGGCGGGCAGCTATTTTCTCACCCAGCCGACGATGGCCGAGGCGCTGCGCGCCGACAAGCTCGCCGCCATTCGCGCGCTTGCGCCCGACGTGCTCGTGACCAGCAACCTCGGCTGCGCCCGCCACCTGGCCGCGGGCCTCGGTGGCGGGCGTGCCGGCCTGGAAATCCTGCACCCCGTCACCCTCCTCGCCCGTCAGCTGCTGCGCGATTGCTGATCCTTGCGCACGCCGCGCGCCGGCGGTAAGGTCTTGCGGCCATGGTCACGCGTTCCTACAGCCTGATCGATCGCTTCCTCGGCGGCCTCGACCAGGCGCTGCGCACCGTGCTTGGTCCGCCGCCACACGCGCAGCGTGCCAACCCCGCGACCGCCAAACCCGAACACGAGCTCAATGCCGAAGAGCGCGCCCATGTCGGCGGCCTCATGCGCATCAACCATACGGGCGAGGTATGCGCGCAGGCCCTGTACCAGGGCCAGGCGCTCACCGCCCGCCTGCCCAACGTGCGCGAGAAGATGGAGCAGGCGGCCGAGGAGGAAAACGACCACCTCGCCTGGACCGCCGAGCGCATCCGCGAGATGGGCACGCACACCAGCTATCTCAATCCGTTGTGGTATGCCGGATCCTTTGCCATTGGCGCGCTGGCCGGGGCCATCGGGGACAAATGGAGTCTCGGCTTCGTCGCGGAGACCGAGCGTCAGGTGGTTGCCCACCTCACGGGACACCTTGAGCGGCTGCCGGCACAGGACGAAAAGAGCCGCGCGATCCTCGAGCAGATGAAGGAAGACGAGGCACACCACGCGACCGTGGCGATCGAGGCCGGCGCCGCCGAACTGCCACCGCCGGTCAAGGACCTGATGCGGCTCAGCGCCAAGATCATGACCACGGTGGTCTATCGCCTCTGAGGCGGCGCCCGGTGGCCGCGCGCGCCTACGCGCGGGCAGCGAGGCGCCGGCGCGCGGCCGCCACCATCCGCGCCACAAAATGCACGAGCGCGTACAGCACAAGCGCTGCATCAAGCAGGTAATCCCACAGGTTGTCTGACTCGAGCACGCCGAGCAGATAGCCGGCGACCGCCAGCACGATACAGCCAACCAGCAGACGCGCGCGCGCGTACCACGCCACGAGCGCGACAACGAGCAGCGCGCCTGCAAACGCTTCTGACCCATAGCCCAGCGCGTACGGGTCGAATGAACCCAGGCCGAGCGCCAGGGGATAGAGCCCGGCACCCGCCAGCAGCGCCGCGGCCAAGACCCTGCGGACCTCGGGTGCGGCCACGATGTGCTGCCCGCGCACATAGCCGCCGAGCGCAAGTGTCAGCAACACCATGCTGGTAATGCTCAAGTCGCCGCTTACGCCGCGCACATGACCGGCGGCACTGAGACCGCCGATCGGCCACAGCAGCGCGAGCGCCAATCCGGCGACCAGCGCCAGGCGCGTACGCATGGTCAACCGCCACCGCCGCGCCGACCAGGCCAAGAGCACCAGCACGCCAAGCACGACCCCGGCAAGACCGGTCACGGACGGCAGCGGCATCACAACCGGGCCTCCAACCATGACAAATTGAAGCGCACGTGCTTGACCACCGCCTTGTTGGCGGTGTAGACGAGATGAAAGTCGCCATTGCGCGCGCGCAGCAGGCGCGGATAAGAGAACTCCTCGGTCTGCCCCCCGGCGGCCGGCGCGGCGTATTCAACACGATGAATCACGCGCCAGCTGCGCCCCTCGTCGCGCGAATGCGCGAGGGACAGATCGTTGCGATTGCTGTCGGTATTGTTGAACGCGAGCAGCAGGTTGCCGTCGGCGAGCCGCAGCACATCGACCGCGGCATTGGGGTTGGGCAGCGTGGTTTTCACCGGCGCGCTCCAGTGCGCGCCGGCATCGGCGGTCTCGAAGCGCAGCAGTCGCGGCGGCGGCGCGCCGGCATAGCGCATGAAACCGACCGCACGCGCCGTATCGCTCGGCGCGATCACGGGTTGCAGCGAGTGCCGTCCCCAGGACAGACGCGTCTTGGCGCGCACGCTCCCATCGGCATCGATGCGCAGCAGCTCGCCGAACTTGCCGACGAACTCGTGGTACACCGGCACGCCGAGACTCCCGTCGGCATAGTGCAGCGGTGCGCCCTTGACCAGGGTGCTGAAATTCAGGAACGGCGAAGTCACGAGCCGCCGCGCACGGCCCCAAGTGCGACCGTCATCCTCCGACAGCAGGTAGTTGACCGCGCTGCCCGACCAGCCGCCAACGGTCACGCTCACGAAGAACAACCACAACCGGCCGTGCGCGTCGCGCGTCACGGCCGGGTTGCCGAGCTTGCGCACGAGCCGCTGCAGGTCCTGTTGCACCCCGGGTGCCGTCACGATCACGCTCGCGCCGCTCCAGACGCCAGGCGCGGGCGCATACACGGCGGTGTAGAGCGCCGCGTCGGTGGCGCCCTCGCGACTGCCGCCGAACCAGAAGGCGCGTAGCGATCCGTCCGAAAGCTCCACGAGGGTGGCCGCATGCGCAAAGGGCGTGATGCCGCGCGCCAGCACCTGCGCCCGATAGTCGGGCGCGGCACGGGGTGGCGGCGCAACACGATCGGGCACGGCAAATGCGGGCGGTGGTGCGCGGCGCGCGAGCTGCACGTAGAGCGCGGCAAACACCACGAGGATCGCCACGAGCAGCGCGATCCCGGCGCGATCCAATTGCGGGCGGCGATCGGGGCGCGGACTCACCGTGGTGCTCGCCCGGTTGCGGCCGTCCCGGACGCGGGATGCGGGCGCGGCGGGTTGTGGTAGAGCAAATAAAGCGCGGTCTGATAGAGGGCCTCGTGCAGTTCGCGCAGCTCGGCGAGGCGCTGCGGCAGGACGCGGCCCAGGTCCTCGGTCGGCGATGCGCTGCGATACCGATAGAGGCGATCCTGTCCGGCCGGCCCGCGCGCGAGATAGAACTCATCGGTCAGGATGCCCTCCGGGATGAGCGCGACGTGCTCGGCGGCCGGCCGGGGCTTGAGCAGATCGCGGCCGAGCGTGGTGTTGAGATACGGAACCCCCATGAGCCCCAGGCTGGTCGGCAGCAGATCCACGAGGCTCGCGACGTGGTCGATGATCGCGGGCTTGACCCAGCCGGGCGCGTAGATGACAAACGGCACGTGATAACCCGTCAATCCGAGTTCCTGCCACGGCCTGGGATTGGCGGAGGGATTGCCGTGGTCACCGTACATGACGAAGACGGTGTTGCGGAACCATGGCTCCTTGCGGGCGCGCTCGAAGAAGCTGCCGAGCGCGTGATCGAAGAAGCGCAAACCGTTGTACGCCGCGAGGCTGTCGAAGCCGTTGTCGTAGAGCCGTTGCGGGTCCACCTCGATCGGCTCAAAGCCGCGCCGGTCCGCCGGGATCGAATAGGGGCGGTGATTGCCCGAGGTCTGTATGAAGGTGAACCACGGCCTGCTGCGCCCGCGCAGCACCTCGAGCGCCTTGTCGAACAGCGCGAGGTCCGACACGCCCCAGGCGTCGGGGCGTTCGGCGTCGAAGTGGCCCTCCTCGAAGACCCGCAGGTTGTCGATGTTGCCTTGCAGGATGCCGCGGATGTTCCCCCAGGTCGCGCTGCCGCCGAGGAAGTAGAAACGCTCGAAGCCGCTGAGCGCATTGACCAGGGTGTGCTGGTTCACCACCAGCGGGTTGCGCGAGGCCGAGCGCCCCGGGTTGTAGTCGGGAATTCCGGTCAGCATGGTGAACACGGCGCGCGCCGTGGGCACGGCCGGCACGAAGAAGTTGGTGAACAGGATGCCGTCGCGCGCGATCGCATCGAAATGCGGCGTGGCGTTGAGGGCGTTGCCGAAGCTACCGGTCTTGAAGGCGGCGAACGATTCGAGATGAATGACAACCAGATTGAGCGGCTGCGCCGGGCGCTGCGCCGGGATCACGGGGCGCGCGAAGTTGAGCGCCGCCGGGTCCGGGTGCTCGACGCCGAGATGCCTGGCCACGAGCGCATAGTGCGCGCGCACCTTGTCTTGGTCGTAGCGCTGCGCGCGGTTGGTGTAGGTATCGGCGAAGAGCAGCACCGGATTGAGCGCGAGCGCGGACACGAACGCGTTGGTCGAAAAATAGGCATCGCTCCAGCGCAGCGGATACCACGACCACTTGCCGTACAGCCCGAGCACCGCCAGTGCCAGGCACCCGCCCACGAGCGCGCCCCGCCCCCAGCGCGGCAGCGCGGCTGCCTCGCGCGCGAGCTCCGGCACGGCCAGGCGCCGCAACAGGTAGAAATGCACCGCGCTGAGGACGCCGATCGCCACCACGCCCCAAACCACCGGATAGGTTTCCCACGCCATCTGCAACGCCACCGACAGGGGATAGAGGTGCTCGAGCAGGCTCGCGTTCAAGCGCACGCGCACGTAGGCGTAGTGGCCGAAATCGACGAAGTACAGGAACAGCACCAGCGCGTGCACGGCCACGAAGTAGCCGAGCCAGGCGCGCGCGGCGCGCGCGCGGCGCGCCGGGTCGAGCGCCGGGACCCGCGCCAGCAGCAACGGCGGCAGCGCGATCAGCAACGCGAGGCGCAGGTCGAACTTGAGCCCGAGATACAGGCCCTGCAGCTGCTCGGCGAACGGCACATCGGCCGCCGCCGAGCGAAACGCGAACCAGAACGCAACGCGCAGCACCACCAGCGTCGCGAGACTGAGCGCCACCGCCCAGGCGAGAAAGCGAACC
Source organism: uncultured Acidiferrobacteraceae bacterium (assembly GCA_964629975.1). Classification (GTDB taxonomy): domain Bacteria; phylum Pseudomonadota; class Gammaproteobacteria; order Acidiferrobacterales; family Sulfurifustaceae. The sequence goes on from CAZVUN010000019.1 coordinate 8,149, forward strand.
AGCTTGGGCAGTCGCCGAAAGGCTTGAACCAGCATGTGCGGATGCGGTGAGTGGCGGAGACGTCGAGATGCAGACCGCTGGAGGCGATCGTGAGTTCCCGCGTATAGTAGCGCGCTCCCGCCACGGCACGAAACATGCGCACGCTCGACCTGCTCGTCGTTCTCGCCTACGCGCTCGGCGTCACGATCTTCGGCAGCCTGTTCTACCGGCGCACGCGCTCGGCCGCGGCCTTCATGACCGCCGGACAGCGCCTGCCGGCGCTCGTGGTCGGGCTGTCGATCTTTGCCACCTACCTGTCGTCGATCACGTTCCTGGCGCTGCCGGGCAAGGCGTACGCGGCCGACTGGGCGCCGTGGGCATTCTCGCTGTCGATCCCGTTCGCCGCGTGGGTCGCGGCGCGCTGGTTCGTGCCGCTGTATCGCGCCACGGCCGATGTCTCGGCCTACGCCTACCTGGAGCGGCGCTTCGGCCTGTGGGCGCGGCTGTACGGCGCAACCTTCTACCTGCTCACGCAGATCGCGCGCATCGCCACGATCCTGTTTCTCGCGGCGCTGCCGCTCGAACCGCTGACCGGCTGGAACATCGTGACGATCATCGTCGCGACCGGGTTGCTGGTGACGATCTACACGGCCGCCGGCGGCATCGAGGCCGCCATCTGGACCGACGTGCTGCAGGGGGTGATCCTGGTGGTGGGGGCGCTCGTGTGCGTCGCCATCCTGCTCGCCGGCATGCCGGAGGGGCCGATGCAGCTGCTGCGCGTCGCCACGGCCAACGACAAGTTCGCCCTCGGCTCCTTCGATGTCGATCCGATGCGCGCCGGCTTCTGGGTGGTGTTCGTGTACGGCACGTTCATCAACCTGCAGAACTTCGGCATCGACCAGTCGTACGTGCAACGCTACCAGACCGCGCGCTCCCTGCCGGCCGCGCGCCGCTCGCTGTGGCTCGGGGCGCTGATCTACATACCTGTGAGCGCGCTGTTCCTGTTCATCGGCACGGCGCTGTATGCGTTCTACACGGTGCAGCCGGAGCTGTTGCCGGCGGCGCTGCGCACGAGCGATGCCGCCGACCGGGTGTTCCCGCATTTCATGGTGGCGCAGCTGCCCGTCGGGCTCACCGGCTTGCTGATCGCCGCGCTGTTCGCCGCCGCGCAGAGCACCATCACCACCTCGGTCAACGCCTCGGCCACGGTCGTGCTCACCGATTTCTACCGCCGCCTGCTGCGCCCGAGCGCGGGCGAGGCCGAGCAGCTGCGCGTGCTGCGCGGCGCGAGCGTGCTGATCGGCGCGGCCGGCACGGGAGTCGCGCTGCTCATGATCTCGATCAAGAGCACGCTCGATGCCTGGTGGAATCTCGCCGGCATCTTCTCCGGCGGCATGCTCGGCCTGTTCCTGCTGGGCGCGCTGTCGCGCCGTGCCGGCTCGGTTGAGGCCGGTCTCGGCATGGTGCTCGGGCTGCTGGTGCTGGCGTGGGCGGCGCTCTCACCGGGCCTCAACGTGTGGTGGGCCAATCCCTTGCACGCCTTCATGACCACGGTGGTCGGCACGCTCACCATCTTTCTGGTCGGCATCGGGCTATCGCGTCACCGGGCTCGCCGCAGCGGCGCGACTGATCAACCGCCGGTAACCATCCACGATCTCTAGCGCCGCGCGGCGAGCGGCGGATGGAAGATCATCTGCACCGTGTTGCCGTCCGGGTCGCGACAGTAGAAGCTGCGCGCCCCGTCGCGATGGGTCTTCGGCGCCTTTTCGATCGGCACGCCGTTCGCCTTCATGAAGGCGTACCAGGCATCGACCGCGGCGCTATCGGTCAGGATGAAACCGATGTGATCGAGGTGCTGGTGTGCGCCCGGGGCAAAATCGGCCGGCGCGCGGTGCAGCGCAAGGTTGTCGGCGCCGCCGCTGAGGTACACGTTGTCGGCGTCCGGGCGCCACTCCACCCCCATGCCCAGCACCTCGCAGTAAAAGCGCTCGCACGCCTCGAAGTTCTTCACCCACAGCGCCACGTGATGCATTCCGCCCATGCCGCCCGGTCGATTCATGCCTGTCCTCCTCCAAATAGCTCGGTGCGTACCGCCGCCCACTGCGCGGCCGAGAACGCGCGTGTGATGGCGAGCGGCAATGCCACCGCCCCGGCCGCCAGCAGCCGGTCATGGAATCCCTTGAGCTGTGCACCGCTCGCGCCGACGCGCGCCCGCAGCGCGTTGATGATGGCCCAACCGGTCGCATAGCCGAGCGGTACGGTGGGCGCACGCGTGTACCAGGTGACATCGGCCATTGCCTGGGAATGCGTGAAGCCGAGCCGCTGCACGAGTCGCTCGGCCGCGTCCGCCACGCCCAGACCACGCGTGTGCAGGTCGATGTCGATCATCACGCGCAGCGCCCGCCACAGCCGGTCGCGCAACAGAACGAAGCGGCTCGCGGGTCCGCCGAGGAAGCCCTGTTCGTGCATGAGCTGCTCGCTGTACAGCGCCCAGCCCTCGTACGACGCCGCCGACGCGTTGAGCAGGCGCGGCAGACGGCTCGCCACGGGGTTGAGATTGGTGGCGACGAAATGCAAATGATGTCCCGGCCATGCCTCATGCACGCAGGTGTGGCGGATACCGACCAGATCGTGCTCGGCCAGTTCCTCGTCCGTGCCGGGCGGCGTGACGTAGTAGAAACCCTGCTGCGTGGGATCGTTCGGCGCCGGATCGCAATAGGCCGCGAACGGGATCTGGTGGCGCAGGAACGCCGGGGTGTCGACGACCTCGAGGCGCTCGCGCGCCGGCAGCGTCACCAGGTCGTGCGCCACGACGAACTCGCGCGCCGCCTGCATGTGCTGGCGATACGCTGCGAGCAGCCCGGCACGGCTCGGATGTTCGCGCCGCACGAGCGCCAGTGCCTTGGCCACATCCTCACTGCCACTCAGGCTCCGGCTCGCGGCGCGCAGCTCAGCCTCGGTGTCAGCGGCCAGCCGCTCGCCGAAGGCGTACAGCCGGTCGATATCGACGTCGAGAAAATGGCGCTCGCGCAGCAGCAATTCGAAGTGCGCGCGTCCACAGGCGATGCCGCCCGCCGCGCCCGGTGCGATGTCGCGCTCCAGGAACGCGGCGTAGTCGTGCAGGGCGCGGACCGCGCGCGCCTGCACCTCCTGCAGAGGCGCCACCGTGCTGCTGCCGGCAAGCTTGGGGTGATCCGCCAAGGTGGCGAGGAACCCGGCGCCGTGACGGGCCGCCGTGACGGTTGAGGTCGCCCACAGCGGCGGGACGCTCGCGACACGCGGCAGCAGGTAATCGCGCGCCGCCTCGAGATGCGCCGGGATCGCCGCCAGGCGCGCATGCAGTGCCTCGGCGAACGCCGGCACCGGCCGGATGGTGAGCTGGTAGATCGCATTGACCGGCAGCATGCGCATCGGGTCCGCCTGGCGCGGCGCGAGGTCAAGCAGACGCTGATTCTCGATGCGCGCCGCCCCGCGTGCCAGCGCGTAGTCGATGCGCCGGTCGGCATCGAGTGCCGCCGGGTCGATCTCCTCGAGACCGACATTGAGCTCGTCGTTGAGGCACACGAGCGCGCCCATGTCCTCTTCGGTGAACGGCGTGAGCAGGTGGGCGTAGCCCGGCACACCGGCATCGACCGCCGCCTCGGGGTGATAGCGGAACCAGGCACGGTAGTAGCGCGCGAGCAGCTCATCGAACGCCGCTGCTGCCGGCACCGCGGTCGGCGGTACGGAGGACGTCATGGGGCGTCAGGCGACCTCGATGATCTCGAAGTCGTGGGTGATGGCGGCGGTCTTGCCGAGCATGATCGAGGCCGAGCAGTACTTCTCGGCCGACAGCTTGATGGCGTTGTCGACGCGTTTGGGGTCGAGCTTGCGGCCGCTCACCTTGAAGTGAACGTGGATACGGGTGAACACTTTGGGGTCGGTCGGCGCGCGTTCGGCATCGATCTCGGCCACGCAGTCGGTGATGTCCTGCCGCCCCTTGCGCAGGATGTGCACGACATCGAAGGCCGTGCAGCCGCCCATGCCGATCAGGACGAGCTCCATCGGCCGGCAGCCCTTGTTCTGCCCGCCGAACTCGGGCGAGCCGTCCATCGGCACCGCATGACCGCTGTCCGCGCGACCGACAAAGCTGACACCACCGGTCCACTCAATGCGTGCTTTCATGACTCAGTCCGGTGAAAAAAACCCGTCCAGTATAAACAAGCGCTGCACGCGTGCACACGGCGTGCAACGGCAAAGAAAAATCGCGGCAGATTGCGCTGTCCTAGCCGGCGAACAGCTCCGCGAGCCTGGCACCGGGATCGGCCGCCCGCATGAATGCCTCGCCCACGAGAAAGGCATTGACGCCCCTGCCACGCATCGCCTGGACATCGCCGGATGTGAGGATGCCGCTTTCGGTGACGACGATGCGATTGGTTGGGACCTGCGAAAGCAGCTCCAGGGTCGTCTCGAGGCGCACCGCAAAGGTATGCAGGTCACGGTTGTTGATGCCGATGAGCGGGGTGTCGAGGGCGAGCGCGCGCGCGAGCTCGGCGGCATCATGCACCTCGAGGAGCACATCCAAACCGACCTCGCGTGCGCAGGCGGCGAGTTCCTGCATCTGGGCGTCGCTGAGCGCGGCGACGATGAGCAGGATGCAGTCCGCGCCGATGACGCGCGCCTCGTAGACCTGGTAGGGGTCGATGGTGAAGTCCTTGCGCAGCACTGGCAACGCGCAGGCGGCGCGCGCCTCGCGCAGGTGCACGTCCGCGCCCTGGAAAAAATCGACGTCAGTCAGCACCGACAGGCAGGTGGCGCCGTGCCGGGCGTAGCTCGCGGCGATCGCGGCCGGATCGAAGTGCTCGCGCAGCACGCCCTTGGAGGGCGAGGCCTTCTTGATCTCGGCGATCACGGCGGCTCGGCCTGCCGCGATGCGCCGGCGGATGGCATCGACGAAGCCGCGCGGCGGCGGCGCCGCGGCCAGCCGTGCCTTGAGCTCGCGCAGCGGGAGGTTCTCGGTGCGCTCGATGATCTCCTCGGCCTTGCGCGCCAGGATTCTCCTGAGAACGTCCGGGGTGTCGGTCATTGCGCGGCGAGCGACTGCGACAGCGCCACGAGCGCGGCGAGCTTGGCCTTGGCCGCGCCGCTGGCGAGCACGGCGAGCGCGCTCTGCACACCGGCATTGAGATCGGGAGCGAGCCCGGCAACGTAGATCGCGGCCCCGGCGTTGAGCGCCACGACGTCGCGCGCCGCGCCCGGCTGGTTGTCCAGCACCGCCTGGATGCGCACCAGGCTCTCGGCGGGGCTGGTGACACCAAGTTGCCTCACGTCGCCACGCACCATCCCGAACTGCTCGGGCTGGATGGTATACACGCGCACGCGCCCGTCCTTGAGCTCGGCCACGCGCGTGGGCGCGCCGATCGAGATCTCGTCGAGACCGTCCTCGGCGTGCACCACGAGCACGTGTTCGCTCCCGAGGCGCTGCAACACTTCCGCCAAGGGCTCCACCCACTGCTCGGCGAACACCCCGACCACCTGACGCGGCGCGCCCGCCGGGTTGGTCAGCGGCCCGAGCAAATTGAAAATCGTGCGCACGCCCATCTCGCGGCGCGGGCCGATGGCGTGCTTCATCGCGCCATGATGTTTGGGTGCGAACATGAAACCGACACCGACATCGTTGACGCAGCGTGCCACCTGCTCCGGGGTGAGGTCGAGGTTGACCCCGGCCGCCTCCAGCACGTCGGCGCTGCCGGACTTGCTCGACACCGAGCGGTTGCCGTGCTTGGCGACCTTGCCGCCGGCCGCGGCGACGACGAACGCCGCGGCGGTCGAGATGTTGAAAGTGCTCACCCCGTCCCCGCCGGTGCCGCAGGTATCCACCAGGTGCGGACCGCTGACGCCGACGCGCGTGGCGAGTTCGCGCATCACCTCCGCGGCGGCGGCGATTTCCTCCACCGTCTCGCCTTTCATGCGCAGGCCGACGAGGAAGCCGCCGATCTGCGCGGGTGTCGCAGCACCGGTCATGATGAGGCGCATGACCGCGCGCATGTCGGCCGCGCTGAGATTGCGCCGTTCGATCACGGCACGAATGGCACCGGGCATGTCCATGGAACTTTTCGTAGGCAGTTCGGCGAAACGAAGCCCGATTGTGTGCGTGCGCGCCGAGCGGGGTCAAGGCGCCGGCGCGGCCGCGCTCATGCGCCGGTAGATCAGCCAGCCGAGCAGGCCGATGGCGTTGAGCGCCAGCATCCCGCCGGCGAGGCCCGGCAGTGCGGGTGCGAGCGCCGGCGCCAGCAGCCCGGCGGCGGCGGCGTTCGAGCCGGTGTGGGCAAAGCTCTGCACCGCCGAGGCCATGCCGCGATGCGCGGGAAAGTACTCGAGCGCGAGCAGGGTCAGGTTCGGCATGGCGAGCGACATGCCGCTTGCGTACAGCATGACCGGCGCGATGATGGTCACCGGCGTCGGCGCCCGCGCCAGCGTGAGCGCCAGGTTCACCGCCGCGGCCGCGAGCATCACGCCGAAACCGGCACTGACGGCCTGCGCGTGGCTGAGCCGCCCGGCCACGCGCCCGGAGACGAATGCGCCCAGCATCAGCCCCGCGACCAGCGGCACGAACAGGTACCCGAACTCATCCGGCCCGTAATGGAGGTGCCGATACATGATGTCCGGCGAGCCCGCGACGTACAGGAAGAAGCCGCCGAAATTGAACGCCGTGATCAACACCAGCAGCATGAAGCGTCCGTGCGCGAGCGCCCGGCCATAGGCGTGCGCAATCGCGCGCGGGTGCGGCGACTGCCGCCCGACCGCCGGCAGGGTCTCGGGCAGCCACCACGCCACCGCGATCCCGATGGCGAGCCCGAACAACACCAGGAACCAGAACACCGAACGCCAGCCGAAGGCCTCGTGCAGGTAGCCGCCGAGGATCGGCGCCACCGCCGGGGCGAGGGCAAAGATCAGCATCACCTGCGACATGACGCGCTGCGCCTGCGCGCCGGCGAAGGCGTCGCGAATGATGGCGCGCCCCACCACCAGACCGCCGCTCGCCGCCAAGCCCTGGCCGATGCGCATGGCGAGCAGCCAGTCGAACGTGGGCGCGAGCGCGCAGCCGATCGAGGCGACGACATAAAGCACGACGCACACCAGCACCACGGTGCGCCGCCCGAAGGCATCGGACAGTGGCCCGTACACGAGCGTCATGCCGCCAAAGGCGAGCAGATACAGGCTCAACGTCTGCTGCAAGCCCCAGCTCGAAACGGACAGCTCGCGCCCGATGTCGGGGAACGACGGCAGGTAGGTATCGATGCTGAACGGCGCGAGCATCGCCAGCGCCGCGACCATCCACGTGAGGCGCATGCCGATGGGGTGATGGCCGTGCGGGCGGTGCCCGGCAGGTGCGCCGTCGCGCATGCAGGGGGGGCGCGAACGCCGTCAGGCGGCGCGCCGGTAGCCGGTGAGAAAATTGGCGAGCAGTTCGTGGCCGAATTGCGTCAGGATCGACTCGGGGTGGAACTGCACACCCTCGACCGGCAGCTGCTTGTGACGCACGCCCATGATCTCGCCATCCTCGGTCCAGGCGGTGATCTCGAGACAGTCCGGCAGGCTTGCACGCTCGATCACGAGCGAGTGGTAGCGCGTCGCCTCGAAGGGGCTCGGCAGGCCGCGAAACACGCCCTGCCCGTTGTGATGGATCATCGAGGTCTTGCCGTGCATCAGCTGCCGGGCGCGCACGATGCGCCCGCCGAACGCCTGGCCGATGCTCTGGTGGCCCAGACATACGCCGAGGATCGGGATCCTGCCGGCGAGCTTGCGGATGGTTTCGACCGACACGCCGGCCTCGCTCGGCGTGCACGGCCCCGGCGAGATCACGATGTGGTCGGGCCGCATGGCCTCGATCTCGGCGACCGTGATCTGGTCGTTGCGGAACACGCGCACGTCCTCGCCCAGCTCACCCAGGTACTGGACGAGGTTGTAGGTGAAGGAGTCGTAGTTGTCGATCATCAACAGCACGGCGGTGTCCTCGCATCGTCGCCGGCGGCGCGCGTCGCCGCGCCGGATACTACCGCCGGATACCGCTGCCGAGGCGCGGCGCTGGCCGCGCCCGCGGGTACGGCGGGATCACCGGTACCGCCCACCACGCGCGGTCCGCCACCGGCACGGCGGAGGGCCGCTCGATCACCACGATGGTGACCGCCGCGGCACGCGGGCGCATCGGCTCCTTCGCCCGTTCCTTGCGCTCTTGGTCGCGCTCGGCGTGGTAGGCCGCGAACAGCTCGTGCTGCGCCTGCGCCTGGCGCACCCGTTCCTCGTTCGGTGGCGGCGCGGGCATCAACAGGGAGAGGGTCCGCGCGTCGCGCGGCGGCAGGGATGAATAGCTCACCCGCCCGGGGCGATCGACCGACTCGTAGATCGGCTCGGCGGCCGTCGCCCCCGCCAGCAGCAACAGCACAATGCCCAACGGCACGCGCATCGGATCTCACCCCGGATGCGGTCGGCCCGGCAACATTATGCGACCGGCCGGCGGGCGTGTCGAACCGCGCGCTAGGCACGCGAAACCCCTAGGCCGCCTGCGGCCAAGGCCACGGCCCGGAAGATGGCGCGCGCCTTGTTCATGGTCTCGTCCCACTCGTTGCGCGGGATGGAATCGGCCACGATGCCGGCCCCGGCCTGGATGAAGAGCTGCCCGCCCTTGATGACCGCGGTGCGAATGGCGATGGCCGTGTCCATGTTGCCGCCCCAGCCGAGATAGCCAACCGCCCCGGCATAGATGCCGCGGCGGGTCGGCTCGAGCTCCTCGATGATCTCCATGGCGCGCACCTTGGGCGCGCCGCTCACCGTGCCGGCCGGGAAGGTGGCGCGCAACACGTCGATCGCATCCATGCCATCCCGCAGCGCGCCGGTGACGTTGGACACGATGTGCATCACGTGCGAATAGCGCTCGATCACCATCTGGTCGGAGACGCGCACGCTGCCGGTCTTGGCCACGCGACCGACGTCGTTGCGGCCGAGGTCGACCAGCATGATGTGCTCGGCGCGCTCCTTCGGATCGGCGAGCAACTCCTCTTCGAGGCGTTTGTCCTGCGCGTCGTCGCGTCCGCGCGGACGCGTGCCGGCGATCGGGCGCACCGTCACCTGCCCGTCCTCCAGTCGCACCAGGATCTCCGGTGAGGAGCCGACGATGTGCAGATCGGCGAGATCCAGGAAATACATGTAGGGCGAGGGGTTGAGCGTGCGCAGCGCCCGGTACAGGTCGAGCGGCGCGGCCGTGTACGGGATGGTCAGGCGCTGCGACAGCACGACCTGCATGATGTCGCCGGCGCGGATGTATTCGAGCGCGCGCTCGACGGCGCGCTCGAAACCGGCCTGCGAGAACGCCGACACGAAATCGGTTTCGTCGACCGCGCGCGCTGCCGGCGCCACTGCGTGCGTCACCGGATCGTTCAGCCGCGCGACCAGTTGATCGAGCCGCTCGTTCGCCGCTGCATAGGCATCGCTGGTCGCGGGGTCGGCATGGATCACGACGTAGAGCTTGCCCTTCAGATTGTCGAACACCACGACCTCGTCCGACACCAGCAACAGGATGTCGGGTGCCCCGATGGCGTCGGGCTTGTGCATGGCGCCGAGGCGCGGCTCGATGTAGCGGATCGTCTCGTAGCCGAAGTAACCGACCAGCCCGCCGGTGAAGCGCGGCAGCCCCGCGACCGCCGGTACGCGGTAGCGCGCCTGGAAGCGGCGCACCGCCTCGAGCGGGTCGGCCACGGTTTCGCGCTCGACCACCGCGCCGTCGCGCTCGATCGTGAGCTCGTGGTCGCGCACCCGCAGCACCGTGCGCGCCGGCAGACCGATGATCGAGTAGCGGCCCCACTTCTCGCCGCCCTGCACCGACTCGAACAGGTAGGAATACGGACCGCGCGCAAGCTTGAGGTAGACCGACAGCGGGGTGTCCAGGTCGGCGAGCACCTCGCGCATCAGGGGGATGCGGTTATACCCCTGGGCAGCGTACTGAGCGAAGGCTTGTTGGCTTGACGACATGGGTCACCATGAGTGCACCGGTTGACGGGACGAACGCAATGACGGAGTGGCCGCGCGGCCATCACCATCGCGCAATCGCCCCTTGCCAGCTCCGGTGGCTCATCGGTGCGTCATCGACTATGCGTACAGGCGCAGATACGGCAGGACTTCGGTGAGCGAATCGACCACGGCATCGGGGTGCGACTCGCGAATGTCGTGGCCGTGATTATAGCCATAGGTGACGCAAATCACAGGCATGCCGGCGGCACGCGCCGCCTGCACGTCGTTGCTCGAATCGCCGACCAGCACGCCGTGCTCCGGCGTGATCCCGAAGTACCGGCAGGCGTGCAGCAGCGGCAGCGGGTCGGGTTTCTGTTTCGGCAGGCTGTCGCCCGACAGCACCAGCTTGAAGTAGCCGTGCAGCCCGAGGTCGCGCAGCAGCGGCAGCGTGAACGCCTCGGCCTTGTTGGTGATGCAGGCGAGCGAGAAGCCCGCGTCCTGCAGCTGCTTCAGACCCTCGACCACGCCCGGGAACGGCCGCGACAGCTCCGAGACGTTGGCCGCATAGTGGCGCTCGAACACGGCCAGCGCCCGTTCGTAGACCGCCTGCGCCGGCTCGCCCCACATCTCGCCGGTCAGCGCACGCTTGACCAGGCGCGCCACCCCGTTTCCGATCCAGGTGCGGATGGTCGATTCCGGCCACTCGGGTCGACCCAGCTCGCGCAGCATGCGGTTGGCGCAGGCGGCGAGGTCCGGCACCGTGTCGATCAGGGTGCCGTCGAGGTCGATCATGACCATCTTCACGGCGAGCGGGAACGGCACGGCGCGCGCCGCTGCGCTGGACTGCTCCATGACGCGGCTCGCCTCAGCTCCCCTTGGCCTTGGCGAGCTCCGCGCGCATCGCCGCGATCACGCTGTCGTAGCGGTTCGGGTCGCTGCCCTTGCCGGCGCCGAAGATGGCCGAGCCCGCGACGAAGGTATCGGCGCCGGCCTCGGCGATACTGCGGATGTTGTCGACCTTCACACCGCCGTCGATCTCGAGGCGGATCTTGCGGCCGCTCGCGTCGATCAGCGCCCGCGCCTCGCGCAGCTTGTCGAGCGCCGAGGGGATGAAGCTCTGCCCGCCGAAGCCGGGGTTGACGCTCATCAAGAGCACCATGTCGACCTTGTCGATCACGTACTTGAGATAGTCGAGCGGCGTGGCCGGGTTGAACACCAGCCCGGCCTTGCAGCCCTCGGCCTTGATGAGTTGCAAGGTGCGGTCGATGTGCTCGGAGGCCTCGGGGTGAAACGTAATATAGGTAGCGCCGGCCTTGGCGAAGTCGGGCACGATGCGATCCACGGGCTTCACCATCAGGTGCACGTCGATAGCGGCCTTCACGCCATGCTTGCGCAGCGCCTCGCACACCAGCGGGCCGATGGTGAGGTTCGGCACGTAGTGATTGTCCATGACGTCGAAGTGCACGATGTCGGCACCCGAGGCGAGGACGTTGTTGACCTCTTCACCCAGGCGAGCGAAGTCGGCAGACAGGATGGACGGGGCAATCTGGTAATCGCGCATGGTTTCACCTATGGGTGGTTGCCGGGGCGCGGCGCGGCGCCCGGCACGGTTCGCAGAAAGACGGGCACTTTACCCGAAGCCCCAGCGGTTTTCAGCCGCGACCCCACGCCCGGTGGCTGCGCGCCGCCTGCGCACGCGCGGCGGCCCGACGGCTCACTATACTAAGGGCAGCCGATTTACCGGGAGGTTTTCCATGCGCGTGTGCATCCGGCTCGCCGCCCTGCTGGCCGCGAGCCTCACCGGCGCGAGCTACGCCGCCAGCACGTCCGATCTCGGGCGCGAGAAGGCGTACGCCGAGCAGATCACCGATCAGCTGGTGGTGGGCGAGGCGGTGTGGCTAACCGCCGCCGGCCACAAGTTCCTCGGCCTGTACACCGCGCCGGAGGGCGCCCAGCAGGCCTCGAAGGTCGCCGTGATCCTGATCCACGGCCGCGGCGTGCATCCGAGCTGGGGCTTCATCGAGACGCTGCGCATGGAGCTGCCCGAGGCCGGCTACCACACGCTCGCATTGCAGATGCCGATCCTGCGCGAGGGCACGCGGCTGTCAGACTACGCGCGCACCCTGCCCGAGGCGTTCGCGCGGCTCGACGCCGGTGTGGCGCATCTCAAGCGCCGCGGTCTCACCCGGATCTACGTGGTCGGTCACAGCCTCGGCGCCACGACCGCAATCGCGTACGCGGCGCGCTCGCCGCAACCGGCGATCAACGGGATCGCGTCGATCGGCGCCGACATGGATGCGGCCGGCGGGCCCGACATGCAGCCGCCCCAGCTGCTGGCGCGGGTCAAGCTGCCGGTGCTCGACATCTTCGGGGACAAGGATATCGACAGCGTGCTCAAGCGGGCCGGCGAGCGCGCGGCGGCGGCGCAAGGCGCCGGCAACCGCGCCTACCGCCAGGTGCGGGTCGCGTACGCCGACCACTTCTTCACCAATCACTACGACGACCTCAAGTCGCAGCTGCTGGCGTGGCTCAAGCAGGTGGCGAAGTAGCGCGCCGCTAGCGATCGCGCCGCGTGAGCAGCCAGCGACTGGCATCGCGAATGCCGCGCCCGAGCACGCGCGCACCGCGTTCGAGCGGCGTATTGCGGTCGCGCGCGAGCCAGTCCTTCTCCTGCGCGCTGAGCCATTGCGGCTGATGCGTGCGCTTGAGGCGCGCCACCGCCACCCGGTCGGCCTGGCACAATCGCCGGTAGGCCCAGCGCTGCAGCGGGTTCCACCACGGCCCGCGCCCGAGGTGCGCGACGAAATCGACGCAGCACGGCTCGCCCGCCGCATCGATCAGGATGTTGCCCTCGCTGCGCAGGTCGCAATGCGCCACACCGCGCGCATGGATTGCGTCGACCAGCCGGTTGAAGCGTTCGAAGAACTCGAGCGGCAGCGCGCCGCGCGGCATGCCCTTGACCGCCTCGCCCGGCAGGTACTCGATGAGCAGCGCCTGGCCGCCGAAGCGGCGCAACAGGCGCGGCACGCCCCGCTGGCCGGCGAGGCGTGTGAGCGCGCGCGCCTCGCGCCACACGAGCAGCGGGCCGATCAGGCGGCGAAAGCGCGGATCGGCGTATGAATAGTCCTTGAGCACCGCCTGCGCACCGTCGACCTCGACGAGCGCGACCTGCGGGCGCGAGCCCTCGCCGCGGCGGAACACACGGCGCGTGCGCGCATGCAACTCGGGGAGCGTCAATTCCAGCAGGGGGTTCATCGGTGCGGTCGGACAGGACGCCGGTCGGGTAGTGGCGCTGCGTGCGCTGTGCGAGAATCGCCGCCACCAACGCCCCGAGCGAATCGAACCGGCATCTTATGCCAATCGCCATCACCCTGCATCTGCTCGCCGCCGTCATCTGGGTCGGCGGCATGTTCTTCGCCTACGTCGCGCTGCGGCCGGTGGCCGCACGCCTGCTCGAGCCGCCCCAGCGTCTGCCGTTGTGGGAGCAGACCTTCGCGCGCTTCTTCCCGTGGGTGTGGGCGGCGGTGCTGCTGCTGCCGGCCAGCGGTTACTGGATGATCCTGGTGCCGTTTGAGGGCTTCGCCAACGTCGGCCTGCACGTGCATGTCATGCACGCGCTCGGGCTCGCCATGTTCGCGATCTTCCTGCACGTCTACTTCGCGCCCTATCGCCGGCTGCGCCGTGCGGTGGCGGCGAAGGACTTCCCCGCCGCCGGGCGGCAGCTCGCGCAGATCCGCCGGTTCATCGGTATCAATCTCGTGCTCGGCCTGCTCAACATCACGATCGCCACGGGCGGTGGCTACCTCGCCGGCTACCTGCGCTGAGCGCCGCATCCGCGATGCGCTGCCGGTCCCTCGTCATCCTTGCCGCCTGCGGCGTGTTGCTCGCCGCGGTACCCCTGCCCGGGCAGGGCGCGGGCGATGAGTCGCTGCGCGCGCAGCTCGAGGCACGGATCGCTGCGGTACAGAAGGACGCCCGCACGCGCGAACGCGCCATCGCGGAGGGGCGCGAACATGCCGTGCTGTGCACGTACTGCCACGGCCCCGACGGCAACAGCACCAAGCCCGACATCCCCAATCTCGCCAGCCAGAACCCGGTCTATCTGCTCGAGCAGATCGAGCGCTTCGCCAGCGGCCGGCGCGTCGACTACACGCGCGTCATGCAGCAGCTCACGCGGCGCATGACGCCGCAGGAGACACTCGCCCTGGTCGTCTACTACGCCTCGGTGCCGCTCAACCCGGCGCGCGCCGACATCGCGCAGGCGCAGCAGGGCCTGCCGCTCTACCAGCGCGTCTGTCAGGGCTGTCACGGCAAGGACGGCAATGGTGTCGCCGGCTACGCGCGCATCGCCGGCCAGCAGCCGCAGTACGTGACCGCCACGCTCAAGGCCTACCGCGACCGCACTCCCGGGCGGCTGTCGCCCGAGATGGACGCCGTCACGCGCGGCCTGAGCGACGCCGATATCTCGGCACTCGCCGCCTACGTCGCCAACCTGCGCTGACGTGCCGGCGCGCGGCGCCGGGATTCCGGCGCAGCGCCGGCGCACACGCCGCGGGCTAAAGCGTGGCCGCGCGCGGCCGATACCCCGGTGGGTGCCTGTTCCTGCCGAGGTCTCGCGTGTCGCTGCTTCACATCCTGCGCTCGTCGTGCGCCGCGTCCGTGTGCGGCGTTGTCATCGTCCTGCTCAGCGCCACGGCGCAGGCCGCCGAGCGCGGCCATCCGATGGGCATGCAGTGCACCAGCTGCCACCTCTCGGGTGAACCGGCCGACGTGCGCACGGGCGGGCGCCTGATCGCGAGCCAGGAACAGATGTGCGGCAGCTGCCATCGCGGCGCCAAGGAGATGAGTCACCCGAGCGGCTTTCGTCCGGCGCGCAGCGTCAACGCCAGCCTGCCGCTCGACGGCCAGGGACAGATGACCTGCAGCACCTGCCACGACGTGCACGGCACGAGCGCCGGGTTGCTGCGCGGCAGTGCGCGCGGGCGCGAGTTCTGCGCCACCTGCCACGACGCCGGCTTCTTCGCCGCCATGAAGGACCGCGGCGAGTCGCTCACGGTCTCGGCCCACCTCGACGCGCGCCGCGCCTTCAGTCGCCTCGGCGTCGACGGCTACTCGGCCCGTTGCCTGAGTTGCCACGGTGACGCCGGCGAGCAGCATTCTGCCGCGCGCCGCCTGCGTCACGGCGGCGGGCGCTCCAATCACCCGGTCGGGGTCAGCTACAACGACGCCCTGCGCCACGGGACCTATCGTTCGCCCGCGGCACTGCCGCGCCAGGTGTTCCTGCCGGACGGCAAGGTCGGGTGCGTGTCCTGCCATGAGGGCTACAGCCGCGAACATGGCCGCCTGGTCATGACGCTCGACAAATCGAAGCTGTGCATGAGCTGCCACGCGCTCTAGGCGCGCGGCACCACCCCGAAGACCCCGCACGGACCCGGGTCTGCGCCCTGCCGGGAGCAGGCCCGTGCTACAATGCGCGCCCGATAAACCCAGCGATTTGCCGGGTAAATCCCGCGCATCGAAGTCGATCCGCGCCGCCGCCACCACCCCGCTGAAGGAGACGTCATGGTCCCCGAGATCGGTCACTTTGCCCTGATCCTCGCCCTCGTCCTCGCCCTGGTCCAGGCCATCGTGCCGTTGTTCGGCGCGGCGCGCGGCCTGCCCAACCTGATGGCAGTGGCGCGCCCCGCGGCGCTTGCGCAGTGGGCGTTCCTGGTCGTTGCCTTCGCCTGCCTGACCTACGCGTTCGTGGTCAACGATTTCTCGGTGACTTACGTCGCCAACAATTCCAATTCCCGGCTGCCGCCCGCCTATCGCTTCTCGGCGGTATGGGGCGCGCACGAGGGCTCGCTCTTGTTGTGGGCGCTGATCCTCGGGTTCTGGACGGCGGCGGTGGCGCTGTTCTCGCGCAGCCTGCCGCTCGCCACGGTGGCGCGCGTGCTGAGCGTCATGGGCATGATCTCGATCGGCTTCCTGCTGTTCATGCTGCTCACCTCCAACCCGTTCGAGCGCCTGGTGCCGGCGGCGGCCGACGGGCGCGACCTCAATCCGCTGCTGCAGGACCCGGGGCTCATCTTCCACCCGCCCATGCTGTACATGGGCTACGTCGGGTTCTCGGTGGCGTTCGCCTTCGCCACCGCGGCGCTGATCGGCGGGCACCTGGATGCCGCCTGGGCGCGCTGGTCGCGGCCCTGGACCACGGTCGCGTGGGTGTTCCTCACCGTCGGCATCGCCTTGGGCAGCTGGTGGGCGTACTACGAGCTCGGCTGGGGCGGCTGGTGGTTCTGGGACCCGGTCGAGAACGCCTCGTTCATGCCGTGGCTGGTCGGCACCGCGCTCATGCATTCGCTCGCCGTCACCGAGAAACGCGGCGCCTTCAAGAGCTGGACCGTGCTGCTCGCCCTGATCGCGTTTTCCTTGAGCCTGCTCGGCACCTTCCTGGTGCGCTCCGGCGTGCTCACCTCGGTGCATGCCTTCGCCACCGACCCGACGCGCGGCGTGTTCATCCTGATCTTTCTTGCGGTGGTGGTGGGCGGTTCGCTCACGCTCTACGCCTGGCGCGGTCCGAGCATCCGCCAGGCCGGCGGCTTCGAGCTGGTGTCGCGCGAATCCATGCTGCTCGTGAACAACGTGCTGCTGCTGGTCGCGGCCGCCACCATCCTGCTCGGCACGCTCTACCCGCTCGCGCTCGACGCCTTGGGCCTCGGCAAGATCTCGGTCGGCCCGCCGTACTTCGATGCGGTGTTCGTGCCGCTCATGCTGCCGCTGCTGTTCCTCATGGGCATCGGCCCGCTGGCGCGCTGGAAGCAGGCCGACCCGAAGGAACTGCTGCGCCGCCTGTGGGTGCATTTGGCGCTCAGCGTGGTGGTGGCGGCGGGGGCGCTGCTCGCGACCGTGGGCGCGGGCGCGATCCTGACCTACCTCAGCATCACCGCCTCCGTGTGGATCACCGTGACCACGCTCGACAACCTGCGCGTGCGCATCATGGCCAAGAACAATTTCTGGACCGGCCTCGCCACCACGCCGCGCGCGTTCTACGGCATGACCGTGGCGCACCTGGGCGTCGCGGTGTTCACCGTGGGCGTGACTATGACCAGCGCCTACAGCGTGGAAAAGGACGTCAAGCTCGCGCCGGGCGAGAGCTACGAGCTCGCCGGCCACAGCTTCCGCTTCGAGGGTGTGCGGCACGTCACCGGTCCCAATTACCAGGCCGAGGAGGGCCGCCTCACGGTCTTCAAGAACGGGCGCGAGGTCGCCCAGCTCGCCTCGCAGAAGCGCATCTACCTGGTGCAGCGCAGCCCGATGACCGAGGCGGCGATCGATCCGGGCCTCACCCGCGACCTGTACGTGGCGCTTGGCGACCCGCTCGGCGATGGCGCCTGGAGCGTGCGCCTGTACCACAAGCCGTTCGTGCGCTGGATCTGGCTGGGCGCGCTGATCATGGCGTTCGGCGGCGTGCTGGCGGCGGCCGATCCGCGCTACCGCCTGGCGGCGCGCCGGCGCGCGACCGAGGTGGCGGGCGCCGCAAGCCGCAGCCAGGCCTGAGGGCACGCACGTGAAGCGATCTGCCTGGCTGTTGCTCGGATGCCTGTGGCTGGCGGGTGGCGCGTTCGCCGCCGGCATCGAGCCGCTCGCGTTCAAGGACGCCGCCGAGGAGGCGCGCTACAAGGCGCTCATTGCCGAGCTGCGCTGCCTGGTGTGCCAGAACCAGTCGCTCGCCGACTCCAATGCCGAGCTCGCCGAAGACCTGCGGCGCGAGGTGTACGCCAAGATGCGCGAGGGCAAGAGCGACAAGGAAATCGTCGATTTCCTGGTGGCACGCTACAGCGACTTCGTGCTGTACCGGCCGCCGGTCAAGTCCACCACCTACGTGCTGTGGTTCGGCCCGTTCCTGCTGTTCGCGATCGCCACCGCGATCCTGATCGTCGTGGTGCGCCGCCGCCGCGCCCTGCCGGAGGAGGAGCTCCCGGCGGCCGAGCAGGCACGCGTGCGCCAGCTGCTTGAAACCCCCGACACCAAGGAAACCAAGTCCCCATGATTTTCTGGCTCATCGCCGCAGCGATGCTGATCGCTGCGCTCGCCGTCGTGCTTCTGCCGCTGCTGCGCCCGCCGAAGTCGACCGGCCCGGACCAGGACGCGATCAACCTCGCCGTCTACCGCGAGCGGCTCGCCGAGCTGCAGACCGAGGCCAGGAACGGCGCGCTCACGCCGCCGCAGTACGAGCAGGCGCGCGCCGAGCTCGAGCGCCAGGCGGCCGCCGATCTGGGCGCGGCCGGCAGCGGCACGGCGCCGGCCGCACGTAGCGTCGCGACCCGCTGGACCGCCGCCCTCGTCGGTGTGGTGCTGCCGGCGGTGGCGCTCGGTCTGTATCTCAGGCTCGGTGACCTGCAGGCGCCATCGCGTGCGTCGGGCGCGGCCAGTGAGCAGGCCGCGGTCCCCGGCATGCATTCGTTCGACGAGGCGGTCGACCGGCTGGCGGCCAAGCTCGCCGCCAACCCCAGGGACGGCGAAGGCTGGCTCATGCTGGCGCGCTCGTACGTGATGCTGAAGCGCTACGGCGAGGCCGGCCTGGCATTCACCAAGGCCGTGGAACTGCTCGGCCGGCAGCCGGATCTGCTGGCCGACTACGCCGAGGCGCTGGCGCTCGCCAACAACAACAGCATGCTCGGTCAGCCGGCGCAGCTGGTGTTCGAGGCGCTCAAGAGCAATCCCAACCACCCGAAAAGCCTGTGGCTGGTCGGCCACGCGCTGATTCAGCAGGGTCGGCCGGCCGAGGGCATCGGCTATTGGCGCCGACTGCTTGCCCAGCTGCCGCCCGACGCCGAAGGCCGCGCCACGGTGGAGCAGCTGATCGCACAGGTGCAGGCCAGCAACCCGCAGCTCGCCGCTGCGCCACCCGCCCCGGCCGCGAGCGCCCCGCCCACGGCGGCCGCCCCCAAGGGCGCCTCGCTCGCGGTGCGCGTGCAGCTCGCCCCGGCGCTCGCCGCCAAGGCCGCGCCCACCGACACGGTATTCGTCTTCGCCCGCGCCGCGCAGGGGCCGCGCATGCCGCTCGCGATCGTGCGCTCGCAGGTCAAGGACCTGCCGGTCACGGTGACGCTCGATGACTCCATGGCGATGTCACCGGCCATGAAGCTGTCAGGCGCCGCGCAGGTCGTGGTCGGCGCGCGCGTGTCCAAGAGCGGCACCGCCACCCCGCAGAGCGGTGACCTCGAGGGCCTGAGCGCCCCGCTGCCGCCGACCATCAAGGAAACCGTGGTCGTCACGATCGGCAGCATCGTGCCCTGACGACTGCGGCGGCGCACACGCGCCGCCTGCCCGCGCGCGTGATTTTTTTGGTGGCTTGCGCGCGCCCGAACCCAACCGCTGCCGGTCTGGCGGCTGTGCGCGCGGTGCGCCAACTGCGAAAGGACACCGGCCGCGACGCGGGTCGCGACCTCGAATCCGCGGCCGCACGCACAATGTCCCCGGCCAGGTGGCACCGACGCGCGCTGGAAAAGAACAGGGGGCCAAGCGGCCCCCTGCATGACTGCGGTACTGCGCGATTGCGGCTGCTCAGTCGCTCTGGAGACTCTTGAGGTAGCTCGCGATCGACTTGATCTGGCTGTCGGTGAGCACACCGCTCAGGTAGCGCATGTCGCGCTCCCCACGAATCGCCGACTTGATCTCGTCGCTCGAGGAACCCCGCACGTCGCCGTCCGGGCCACCGCGCCCGCCGGCGCCATGGCAGCCGGCACAGTAGCTGTTGTACAGGCCCTGGCCACTGGTCGGCGAGGTAGCGGTCGAACCGGACAGGTAGCTCGCGATCTCGGCGATGTCCGCCGACGACAGCGTGGAGAGGAAGCGCATGGCCGATTCCTTGCTGATCGCCTCGGAGATCTTCGAGGCGGAGGCGCCCTTGACCGATCCGTCCTTGCCGCCGCTGCCGCCCGCGCCGTGACAGCCCGCGCAGTTGGCGTCGTACAGCGCCTGCCCGCGCGGCACGGTGCCGCCACCGGTGCCGGCATTGGGCGTGCCGCCGATGGCGCTCGCGATGGCGTTGATCTGCGCATCGGTGAGCATCGACAGGCTGCCCATCCCGCCGGCGTTGACCTGGATCGCCGACTTGATCTGCGCGCCGGAGCGACCGGCCTTGGCGCCGGGCGCGGTGCCGTGGCAGCCCGCACAGTACTGCCCGTACAGGCTCAGACCGTCGGTGCCGGTCGGCGGCGGTGTCGTGCCGCCGCCACCGGTGTTGGCCAGCGCCGTCGCGATCGCACTGATCTGTGTCGAGGTCAGGGCGCGCAGTGCCGTGGTCCCCATGCCACCGGTGTTGTTCTGGATGGCGGTGGTGATCTGCGTGGCCGTGCGGCCGCGCTTGGTGCTGGTGGCCAGGGCCCCGTGACAGCTCTGGCAGTACTGCCCATAGAGCGTGGCGCCATCCGTGGTGGTCGGCGGAGGCGGCGGAGGCGGCGTCGTGCCGCCACCGGTGCAGCAGCCCGGATCCGACAGGTAGGCCGCGATCTGCTGGCGCTGCGCGGAGGTGAGCGTCGACAGGAAGCGCATCTGCGATTCATTGCTGATCGCCTCGGAGATCTTCGAGGCCGACGCGCCGACCACACTGCCGTCCGGACCGCCGCTGCCGCCCGCACCGTGGCAGCCGGCGCAGTTGGCGTCGTACAGTGCCTTGCCCTGCTCCTTGCCGGAGAGGTAGGTCGCGATCTGCTGGATCTGCGTGGAGCTGAGCGTCGACAGGAAGCGCATCTGCGATTCATTGCTGATCGCCTCGGAGATCTTCGAGGCCGACGCGCCGACCACACTGCCGTCCGGACCGCCGCTGCCGCCCGCACCGTGGCAGCCGGCGCAGTTGGCGTCGTACAGTGCCTTGCCCTGCTCCTTGCCGGAGAGGTAGGTCGCGATCTGCTGGATCTGCGTGGAGCTGAGCGTCGACAGGAAGCGCATCTGCGATTCATTGCTGATCGCCTCGGAGATCTTCGAGGCCGACGCGCCGACCACACTGCCGTCCGGACCGCCGCTGCCGCCCGCACCGTGGCAGCCGGCGCAGTTGGCGTCATACAGTGCCTGGCCGGGCGAGACCGTCCCGCCGCCCGTGCCGGCATTGCCCTGTCCGCCGATGGCAATGGCAATCGCATTGATCTGATCCACGGTCAGGGTCGACAGGTTCTGCATCGCGCCGACGTTCTGGATGGCGCTTTGAATCTGCGCTCCCGAACGTCCGGCCTTGGTGCCGGGCGCAGTGCCGTGGCAGCCCGCGCAGTACTGGCCGTATAGCGCCAACCCGTCCGTGGTCGGCGGAGGCGGTGGTGGCGGCGGTGCCGTCGTCACCAGCGCCGCGGCGATCGCACTGATCTGCGTCGAGGTCAGCGTCGACAGGCCACCCATGCCACCGACGTTGTTCTGGATCGCCGTGGTGATCTGCTGCGCCGTGCGATTGGGCTTGGTGGTGCTCGCAAGCGGGTTATGGCAGCCGGCGCAATACTGGCCATAGAGCGTCGCGCCGTCCGTGACGGGCGGTGGGGGCGGAGCCGTCGTCACCAGCGCCGCGGCGATGGCGTCGATCTGGGCGGAACTGAGCCCCGACAGGCTGCCCATGCCGCCGACGTTGCCCTGAATGGCCGTGGTGATCTGCTGCGCCGTGCGATTGGGCTTGGTGGTGCTCGCAAGCGGCTGGTGGCAACCCGCGCAGTACTGACCGTAGAGCGCCGCGCCATCCGGCGGCGGTGGGGGCGGCGGCGTGGTCGTGCCGATGCTCGCCGTGGTCTGGATGCTGCCGGTCTGTGCGGCGTTGTCCGTGACCGTGAGGGTCACGGTATAGACGCCGGCCGCGCTGTAGGCGTGCGTCGGGGTTGCCCCCGTGCCGGTCGTGCCATCGCCGAAGTTCCAGCTGTAGCTGTTGACCGTGCCATCCGGATCGAACGAGCCGGAACCGTTGAACTGCACGGGCGTGCCGACCGTGCCGGTGTACGGGCCACCGGCGTTGGCCACCGGCGGTTGCGGCGCCGGGGCCCCACCACCGCCCGTGGCATTGGGCGTGCCGCCGAGCGCCGTGGCAATGGCGTTGATCTGATCGGCGTTGAGCGCGCGCAGGGTGGCGCTGCCCATGCCACCGACGTTGTTGGTGATGGCGTTCTGGATCGCCAGCCCGGAGCGTCCGAGCTTGGCGCTCGAGGCCAGCGGGCTATGGCAGCCCTGGCAGTTGCTGGCGTACAGCGCCGCGCCGTCGTACAGCGGCGGCGGCGGTGCGCCGGTGCCGACGTTGACGGTGGTGCTGGCGGTGCCGGTCATGCCGCTGTTGTCGGTAACCGTGAGCGTGACCGTGTACAGACCGGCCGCGGCATAGGTATGCGTCGGGGTCGGACCGGTGGCCGTGCCGCCGTCACCGAAGTCCCAGCTGTAGCTGTTGACGGTACCGTCACCGTCATACGAGCCGGACCCATTGAACTGCACCGGCGTGCCGGTCGCGGCCGTGTACGGCCCGCCGGTGCTGGCGATCGGCGCCTGCGCCGCACCGCCCGCCACCGTGATGGCGAGCGTGGCGGTGCCGACGGTGTCGCCGTAGAAACCGAGGTCGCCGTTGCCATTCAATCCGGCGCCAAAGAGCGTGTAGCTGCCGTTGGTTGCTGGCGCCTGCCACTGGAATTCCCAGAACGCCCGGCCGCTCGCGTCCATGGTCTTGGGGCCGACGGCGAGGATGTCCTTGTGCGCGATCTCGCCGTTGAGCAGCTGCGTGTCGCGCGCCGACGATGCGATCAGCGTGCCGCCCGAGGCGGCCACGTTGATGCCACCGGTGCCGGTGACCGGAATACCGCCGGCGATCGTGATCGTGTAGGTATTGGTGGTGCCAGCCGCGACACTGGTCGGACCGGTGATCGTGACCGTCGGGGTCGGCGCCACCACGGGCGCGGCGCCAACGGCGTGGCAGCTGCTGCAGGTCGCGCCAAAGCGGCCCGAGTAGCCGCTGACACCGTCCTTCTTGGCCCAGGCGGACCCTGCCGGAATGGCGAACGCGGCCAGCGCGGCCAGCGTAAGGACGACACGTGCGAGTGGTGGCCGAGATGCTGCTTCTAGTTTCATGGTGCGATCTCCAGATTTCAACGATGCCGACGGGGCTACCCGCTACAGCGACCGCGGAACAGGAACCGACCCGGACGAAGCGAACTGAAGGACAAGCGCATGATGCACGACGCTGTTCTTGTTCTTCGTTGTTGTTGTTGCTTCTTGTTGCCGAATCACGGCCCGGCGGGACGCGCTTGTGCCGCGTGTTCCCCGGGGCCCTCCATCCTGCACCCCGGCCGCGGGCGCGCACGAAAACTGCTCTACCGATCCGTGTTACGCGATCCCGCAACCTGACAGTACCGCCGTCACGCTAGACCAACACGCCCTTATGGCGCATTGACAACCATCAATTAGACCACTCGATTGTTAAGCAAATGGTGATGGCTACTGAAAAGACGCCTGGACGCTGCTCGCTATTCCATGCGCCTCTTCAATCGCTTACCTGATCAAAGCGATCAACCGCTTGCCGCGCCGACAGGCCCGAGCGAGTTGCTGCCGATGCGCCGAACGCGGCGTCACCGCACGGCGAGGGGAATTCGAGCGCGCCGCGGCTTGCAGGTAAACTGGCGGGCCAACCATCCACTGAGCGAGTGAGTACGCACCCCATGATGAAGTTGCCAACGACCGCGATTCGCCTTGTCACCTTGCTGCTCTTCGGAGCGCTGCCCCTTAGCGCCTGCTCGGCCAAGAAGGAGGACCCGCCAGCCGGCGCGACCGCCAGCGCACCGGCCGCGGGTGCGCCACTGCCGCCGGCCCATCCGGAGCTCAGCGCTTCCGCCCAGGCGCCTGCCGCAGCGTCGCAGCCGGGGTTGCCGGCCGGCCACCCGCCGATGCCCGCGCAGCAGGGCATGACCTCGTTCTCGCACCCGCAGTCCGGCGCGCAGTCGACCGTGAATCTGGCACCCGAGGTGAAGGCCAAATGGAAGTCCGTGCGCCTGGCGGTGGCGCCCAAGGGCGGGACGGAGAAGACCGACACGGTCACGGTGGGCGGCAAGCTCGCGGTCGGCGGCACACGCCTGACGCTGGTCGTGCTCGCCTATGTGCCGGCGTTCACCAGCAATGCCGGCGTCGTCACCAGCAGCTCGAACGAGCCGAACAATCCGGCGGTGCTGGTGCAACTGCTGGACGGCGGCAACAAGGTCGCCGAGGGCTGGGTGTTTCAGAATCTGGCGGAGTTCAACACCTTCCGCCCCGACAGCGTGCAGGTACGCCTGCTCGGCGGCGTGAGCGGCTAAGGCGCCGGACCCGGCCCACGCGCGCGAAGCCGTGCGCGCACGCCTGCGCCTTGGGTCCTCGGTCCGGGCACTGAGCGGTGTCGTGCTGGCCGCTGCCTTGCTCGCGGCAGCCGCCGATGCGCCGGACCACCGCGCCTGGCAGCACGGGATCAACCTGGTCGAGCTCGGCGGGCGCCACCTGCTCATCTGGAGCAGCTGGGGCCATCCGCCGCAGCCGGCAAATGTGCGCGGCAACTGGGAACACGACATCTTTTACTCCTGGCTCGACCCGGCGCGCCCGCAACTCGAGCCGCAGGTGCTCCTCAGCCGTCCGGAGGCGCAGGAACCGCCGAGCGCGGCGGTCAATCGCGCCGGTCGCCTGCTCGTGACGTGGGAGGACGGCGAGGACCGTATCAACCAGAACGCCGGCCTGTGGGATGCGTCGCTGCGCGCGCTGCCGCCGGGCATCGTGCGCGTGCGCGATGGCGGGCATTCCGGGCATGTCGCCGCGCTCGGCGATCGCTTTCTCATCGCCTACAGCGAGGACTGGGTGCGCGGCGGCGCGTTTCTCGATCGCGGCACGGGCCGCCACATCCTGGCGCGCGTGGTCGATGCCGCCGGGACGCTCGGTCCGGAGATCGAGATCTCCGCCGATCGCGCCGCCGCGCACCGCGAGGACTGGCCGCTGGTGGCGGCGTCGCATCGCAACTGGCTGGTGGTGTGGCAGCGCCACCCGCAACGCAGCCTGCATGGCGCGCTCATCGACGCGTCCGGTCGCATCGTGAAGCGCCTGTTGCTCGGTGCGGAGCTCACCGTGGGCTATCACTACGACGTGCAATACGTCCCGCCCCTCGACCGCTACGTCGTGCTCGGTGTGACCGATCGCAGCGGCTTCGTGTCGCTCGTGGATACGACCGGACGCATCACCGGCATCACCAGCGGGCTGCCGCGTGCGGTGAGCGAAAGCCGGCTGGTGATTGCGGGCCGCGGCGCTGCGCCCGCTCTGGCGGCCTACCCGATGCAGCCCTCGGGGGTGGCGCTGCTGCGCCTGACGGCGGGCGGCGCGCGCCTGCTGCGCACCATCGAGCACCCGTATCGCTGGGACTACACCGGCACCGTCGGCATGTTCGTCGGCCTGCAGCGGCTGCTGTTCGCCACGCTGTCGCGCGCCGGTGTGCAGTTGCTTGCGATCGACACCGGCGCGCCAGCCTCAGCGCGATAGCGGGCGGCCCTTGCGCGAGGCCTGGCCGTGGAAGTACTTGTAGAGAAGCAGGGACTCCGGACCGTGGCAATCGGCGCACAGGAATCCCTCGCTCGAGGCGAGGCGCAGGAAACTGTTGCGGGTATCGCCTTCGACCTTGCGCCCCGGTCCCTCGACCGCCTGGCGCGCGCTCCACTGGTGTGGGTCGTGGCAGGTGGTGCAGCTGATCATGCCGGTGTAGTCGGCCGGCCCCTTGTCGTCGTACACCGGCAGACGACCGGCCGGGCTTACCGCCCCGCGCAGCGCCGCCGCGCGTGCCTGCACCGTCGGCGGATGGCGGGCCGCGGGCGGCTGTTTGGCGGCGGCCACCTGACCCGTGGCGTGGCAGCTGCGGCACAGCCGCTCCTGCGCATCCGGTGCGCCGCCCGGCGCGCGCGCCCACAACCGCGTCGGCGCCAGGGCGTTGTGCGGCGCGTGGCACTGACCGCACACGCCGGATTGGGCTGCGTTCTGGCCGCGGCCGTTGACCGCCTTGGGCGCGCTCAGCGCCAGATCGTGATCGGTCTTGCGCACCACGCGCTGCGCGCGGTGACACTCGACGCACAGCTCTGAGTCTGGCGCCGCCGCCAGGCGCAAGAAGCTGGTGCGCGCGTCGCCGTCGGGAAGATGGCGAGGGCCGCGCGACACGGATGTCGCGCCTGCGGACTCGCCGCTGGGATCAAGGCGAGGGCCGCGCGACACGGATGTCGCGCCTGCGGACTCGCGGTCGCTCCTGGCCTGTGCGCCGCTGCGGTCGTCGCGCTCGCGCGGGTTCCACTGGTGCGGGTCGTGGCAGGTGGCGCAATCGATGCGCCCCTCGGCATGGGGCCGCCCGCTGGCGTCGAACAGCGGCAGGCGCAGCCGGTCCGGCCGGACCTTGAGGCTGATCGCATTCGGATGGCTGTTGGCGCCGGTCAGCTTGTGCGCGGCGCTGCCGTCGGCCCGGTGACAGTCGGTGCACAACCGTTCGATCGCGCCCTCACCCGCGCCGCGACCGCGTGCCCACAGATACACGCCGTTGCCGTTGTGCGCACGGTGACACGCGCCGCACAGGCTCTGCGGCGGCGGGGGGG
>CAZVUN010000020.1:0-31755 GCA_964629975.1 uncultured Acidiferrobacteraceae bacterium
CGCCGCCACCGCCCGCGAACGCCTGAGCGCGCCGCGCGCGCACCGTCACTCGCCGGGCGTGCCGTCCGCCGTTGTCAGCACGATGTCGAACTCGGCTGCGGGCGCGGCGCCGGCGGCCGCGCCCGGCCGCAACTCGGCCAGCACCAGGTGACGCTGTGTCACCGGGATTGCATTGAACAGGAAGTCCTGCGCGTTGCGCGGCTCGCCCGCGACGTACAGCTGTGTGGTGAACGGGCGCGCCCCGCGCGCCCACACCGCAAAGTGGATGTGCGGCGTGCGCCCGGGATACGGCACCGGGCGGATGGTGCGAAAGCGGTAGCGGCCGGCGCCATCGGTGCGCGTGCGACCGAAACCCTGGAAGTTCTCATCCGGGGCGCCGCCGCGGTCGCGCGGGTGGTGATAGCGCCCGTTGGCATCGCATTGCCAGATCTCGACGCGCACGCCGGCAAGCGGCCGGCCGTTGACGTCGAGGATGCGTCCGCCCACATCGCTCACCGTGCCCAGCGCGCGCTGCGCCCGGCCGCGCACCTGCGTGAGGTCGTTGTCATCGTCGAGCGGCGGTTGCTCCGGGTAAAAGGGGCCGGCGGTCTGCGCCGGCGTGCTCGCGCGCGAGGGGCCGGCAAACGCGTTACCACCCAGCAGCAATCCGGCCACGCCCAGCAACAACCGGCGTCGGCCCGCATCGGCCGGCAGCGGCGCGCGCATCGGCCGACTCACAGATACTCCCAGTGGCGGAACACCACCGCCTGACCGCGATATTCACCGCGCGCGTCAACGACGTTCCACACGGTCGCGCCGCGGATGCGAAAGCGTCGCCCGCGGGTGGAGATGCGGATGCCGGCGTAGTCGTCGATGAATCCGTGCGCCGTGACCCGGGCGAGGAAGCGGCGGCGCTCGGCCTGCGCCACGGGCTCGGCGCTCAGGCGCGAGGGCATGGCGGTAAACGCCTCCCAGGTGCTCTCCCACAGGGTCAGCGCCAGGCGGTTGGCGTAGTTGAACACCGGATCGGCTTGCGTGTCATGCGCGGCCACGACCAGCGGCGCCTCGTACAGCACGCGCCCCAGCTCCTCCGCCGGCACCTCGGCAGCGAGCAGATCGCGCCCCGTCCAGCGCCGGTAGCTCGCGCACAGCTGCCCTGCCTGCGCGCGCAGGAACCCATTGTGCGCGCCCGGCGCCGGGCGGGCGGCGGGCGGCTGCCGATGGCGCAGGTCCACGCTGGTGTGTGCCTTGGTCACGGTGCCTTGGGTCTTTCGCCCGCTAGGATAAGCGCGCCGGCACGGCGGCGCCATCGACATTGGGGGGCGGGCGCGCCGGTGGCGCGGCGCAGGTGCCGGGGGGGAGAATAGCCGGTATGACCAAGCCGGTGCCGGCCACCGTCGTCGCGCTGCACACGCCGCCGTACCGCGGCGCGCGGCGGCTGCGCATTGCACTGGTCGGCCTGCCGCGCAGCGGCAAGAGCACGCTGTTCCGGGCGGTAGCGAGCACCGTCACGCACCGCGGCGCGCTCGCCGGCACGCAGCGCGCCTACGAGGAGTGCGCCGTCCAGATCGGCCTGCACGAGGCGCAGGTCGTCGATCTGCCGAGCATCCACAGCCTGCACCAGCTGCCGCGCAGTGAACGCGTGACGCTGCAATACCTGCTGTGGGGCGATGAGCGCCCGCCGGTCGCGGCCCACGATCGGGGCGGGCCGCCGGCGCCGTTCGCCCCGCCCGATGTGATCGTGCAGGTGATCGACGCGACCGCGCTCGCGCGCCACCTCGAGCTCACGCTCGAGCTTGCCCTGCTCGGACGGCCGATGGTGCTGGCGCTCAACATGATGGACCAGGCGCGCGCCAAGGGGATGCACCTGAGCCTGCGCGCGCTGCAGCGCCGTCTCGGCGCACCGGTCGTGCCGACCGTCGCGACCATGGGCCAGGGCATCGCACCGCTGTTCGCCGCCGCGCTCGAGGCGGCGCGCGCCGCGGCCTGTCCGGTGCCGCCGGCGCCGAGCCCGCACCTGCAAACCGCCCTGGTACCGCTCACCGCCGCGCTCAATCGCGCGGAGCTGCACGCCGCCTTCCGTGTCCCGCACGCCCTGTTGCTCAACCAGGTGGCCGCCGACGACGCCTACTTCCGCGACGAGCTGCGCCAGCACTTCGCAGCGCTGCTGCCGCAGGTCCAGGCGCTGCGCGCGCAGGCCGAGCAGGCGCTGCCGCGGCCGCTCGCCGAGGAGCTGCACGCCGATCGCCGCCACCGCGCCGCCACGCTGGCCGAGGCCGTGACGCGTGTCGGTGCCGCGCACGACGGCCGTGGCTGGCGCTACTGGCTCGATGAGTTGTTCCTGCATCCGCACTGGGGTCTCATCGGCAGTCTGGCGGTGTTCGCGGCGGTGCTGTTCGTGGTGTTCGAGGTGAGCCGCTGGCTCGACGCCGTGAGCGCGGCGCCCCTCATCGACTGGGCGAGCCGCTGGCAGCCGCAGGACACGGGCGGCGTGATCGCGCGCGCGGTGCTCGACGGTCTCATCGGGCTCACCGGCATTGTCGTGCCGTACATGATCCCGCTGGTGCTGCTGCTGGTGGCGCTCGAGGAGTCCGGCATCATGCAGCGCATCGCCTTCGTCGTGGACCGCGGCTTCCATCACCTCGGCCTGCACGGCGCCGTCGCGGTGCCGTTCCTGCTCGGTCTCGGCTGCAATGTGCCGGCGATCTCCGCCGTCGCCGCCACCACCCGCGGGCGCGAGCGCGTGCTGGCCTCGGTGCTCCTTACCTTCGTGCCGTGCTCGGCACGCTCGGCCATCATCCTGGCGCTGGCCGGCAAGTATCTCGGCGGACTCGGGGTATTCGCCCTGTTCGCCCTGACCGCGGTGGTGATCGCGCTGGGCGGGCATCTGCTGTCGCGCCGCTTTCCGGCACGCGCCCCGGGTCAGGTGCAGGACATCCCGCCCTACGCGGTGCCGCGCCTGCGCCCGCTGCTCGCGCAGACCTGGGTGCGCACGCGCGACATCCTCACGATCGTGACCCCGCTGCTGGTCGGCGGCAGCGTGGTGCTCGCGCTGCTGCAGCACCTCGGCGCCGCTGCCGTGATCAACACGCTGTTCACGCCCGTCACGGCGTGGTGGCTTGGGCTGCCGGTCGCGCTCGGCGTGCCCATCCTGTTCGGCGTGCTGCGCAAGGAGCTGTCGCTGCTCATGGTCTACCAGGCGCTGGGGAGCTTCGACGTGGGCGCATATCTCGACGGGGTGCAGCTCACGACCTTCCTGATCTTCCTCACCTTCTACATTCCGTGCGTGTCGACCTTCGCCGTGATGCTCAAGACCATCGGGCGCCGGCAGGCACTGCTGTCAATCGCACTGTCGGTGAGCGTGGCGCTCGGTGTGGCCGGCGCGGTGCGGGTGCTGCTCGAGTTCGCGCGGTGGCTGCTATGACGCGTGCGGTCAGCGCGGCGCGGGCGGGTCAGCGCGATCGTGGGTGACGTAGATGAGCGCGTCGGTATTGAAGCCGGCCGTGCGCGCGGTCGCGACCAGACCGCTCAAGACCTCCGGCGCCAATTGCCGCTCGCGCGCCAGGATCCACAAGTAGTCGCGGCTTGGACCGCTCACGAGCGCGTAGCGGTAGGCGTCGTGGTCGAGCGCGAGCACGTGATAGCCGCCATAGAACGGCCAGAAGAACGTCACCTTGAGGCTGGCGGTGCGGGCATCGCCGAGGAAATAACCACGACCGAGCACCTCGCGCCACTGCCCGCTGGCGTCGTCGAAGCCACGGTTGCGCACGTCGATACCACCGTCGCTGCGGCGCGTGTAGGTGGCCGAGACGTTGCTGAGCCCGCGCTCGAAGCGGTGATCGAGACGTGCGATCTCGTACCAGGTGCCGAGGTAGCGCTCGAGCTCGAACTCGCCGACCGGCTGCACGCCCGGCGGCACACTGGTGCAGCCGGGCAGCATCACCGCCAGCACGCCGAACATGCCGATGGCTGCAATCCTGGTCGTCACGCGCCGCATCATGGTTAGAACCCTCTTCGCGTGGGAATCAATGGCGCCCGGCAATGTTAGCGATCCAGCGCCTGGTCGGCGTAGGAGCTCGGGTGCTCGACCGGCTCGATGTGACCGAGCACGTTGGCGTGCGGCAGCGCCGCACGAATCGCCGCCTCGATCTCCTCCAGCACGGCATGTCCGCGCTCGACGCTCCACGCCCCCGGTACCAGCAGGTGAAAGGAGATGAAGCGCCGGTGCCCGGACTGGCGCGTGCGCAGGGCGTGGTAGGTGATGCCCTGGGCGGCATAGCGCTGCAGGATCGTGGCCACGCGCGCCGTGTCCTCGGCGGGCAGCGCGTAGTCCATGAGACCGTGCACCGAGCGGCGGATCAGCTCGATACCGGTCCAGGCGATGTAGGATGCAACCACGAGCGCAATCAGGGGATCGAGCCGCAACCACCCGGTGGCCGCGACCGCCGCGACCGCCGCGATCACGCCGGCCGAGGTCCACACGTCGGTCATCAGGTGCTGGCCGTCGGCCTCGAGCGTGATGCTGTGGTGGCGGCGGCCGGCGCGGCGCAGCACCTGCGCCACGGCGAGATTCACCAGCGCCGCGGCTGCCGACGCCGCGAGCCCGATGCCGACGCGCGCCAGCGGCTGCGGCTCCCACAGGCGCGGCACGGCCGCGGTGGCGATGCTGGCCGCGGCCGTCAAGATCATCGCGCCCTCGGCCCCGCTCGCGAAATACTCGGCCTTGCCGTGCCCGAAGTGATGCTCCGCGTCCGCCGGGCGTGCCGCGACCGTCAGCAGCCACAGCGCGAGCAGCGCAGCGCCCAGGTTGACGAACGATTCGAGCGCATCGGAGAACAGCCCGACCGAGCCGGTGAGCCACCAGGCAACGCCCTTCAGCACGATCGTCACCACGGCCGCGGCGATCGACAGCCAGGCGTAACCGGTGAGCGATGCGCGTGTCATACAGGAGGCGGGAAGGAGGACCGGTCGCCAGCATAGCGCAAGCGCCGGCCCGGCAGGAACGGGCGCGCCGCGGCGCCTAGCGCCGCGCGTGGCCGCGGAAAAACTCCCAGGCGAGCTCCGCGCCCTCGGCGTCGCGGCACACCGGGCCAATCAGGCGGCGCAGCGCCGGGGCATTCGGCAGCCGGTGCGCCATCGACGGCAGCGCGTGGCCGCCACCCTCGACCTGATAGAACACGACCGTGGCCGCGCCCGGCGCCGCCGCGCGCCAGCTGCGCCGTTCGATGCGGCAACCGTCGTTGGCATCACGATCGGGCAGCGCTTCGCGCAGCGTGGCGACGCCGCCCACGCCGTTGACCTCGCGCCACCAGTGCACCATGGCCTCGATCGGCATGGTCTCGCCGCGCCCGCCGCGGATGCTGCCGCCCTGCCACTGAATGAGCGGATCGGCCGTGCCGTTGAGCAGCATCAGTGGCACGCGCACGCCGGCGCGCGGCGCGGGCGGCGCGCGCGCCGGCAGCGACGCGATGAAGGCGGCCGCGGCGGCGAAGCGCTGCGGCTGCTCGAGCAGCAGGCGCATGGTCATCATGCCGCCGTTCGAGGCGCCGGTCACGAACACGCGCCGCGTATCGTAGCGATAGCGCGTCTCGGCCCAGTTGAGCAGCTGCACGAGGAACCCCACATCGTCGGCCGCGCTCTTGCCAACGGCGTTGTCCGGCCGCAGATCGTTCCAGTTCTGGTGATCGCCTTTCGGATCGCCGGTCGCGGCGTTGGTGGCGTTGGGAATGAGCAGCAACACCCCTTCCCGATCGGCGATGGCGAGCCACTGGCGCGTGCCGCCTGCGCCCGGCCGCAGGATCTTGCGCATGCCCTGCGTGCCGCCGTGCAGCAGCAGCACCACCGGCGCACCGGCGCGGTAACCGCGCGGCTCGTACACCAGGGTCCAGCGTTGCGTGCCGCCAAGCGTGAGGCCGAATTCCTGCAACTGCCCTTGCGGCGCGTCGCCGGCGCGTGCGCCGGCGCCTGCCAGCGCGATGCAAGCCGCAACCCATCCGCTGAGACTGCCGAGGCGCATTTGCGTGTGATCCCGCTTGGTACAACAGACCGGCTCCGAAGCGGTTGACCGGGTGCGCTGAGGCGGCTACGGCCGTGCCGGGGCGCTGCCGCCGGTCACGCGCAAGACACCAATCTCGCGCAGATAGCGCGCCGTGCCAGGGTGCAGCAGCCCCGCCTGCGGCGCCTCGGCCGCGGTATTGACCGCCGTGCTGTAGCGCGCCTGCGCCAGGCGTGCGCCGAGTGCCGCCTCGCCGCGATGCAGGGCGCGCGCCAGCCGATAGGCCGTGTCCTCGGGCAGGTCGCCACGCGCCAGCACGAACGACCACAGTCCGACCGATACCAGCGGCGCGTCCTGTCCGGCATAGGTTCCGGCGGGAATCGTCAGGGTGCGCAGCAGCGAATCGCGTGCCTGGATGCGGCGGATCTCGTCGGCGTCCGGCACGATGAAGCGCGCACCGCCCGGGGCGTTGGCCACCGCGGTGAATCCCGGCCAGCCGAGCCCGCCGCCCCACAGCGCCGCGACCTTGCCCGCGAGCACCAGCGCCGGTCCATCGCCCGCCTTGTCGAGAAACACCGCCTCGAAATCACGCTCCGGCGACAGATCCAGGCCAGCCAGCACCTCGCGTGCCAGCAGGGTGAGGCCCGAGGCGCGGGTGCCGAACGCCACCGGCTTGCCCTTCAGGTCGGCAATGCGGCGATACGGACTGTCGCGGCGCACCACGAACATGCCGGGCGCGGGGTACATGGCCGAAACGATGCGCAGTTGTGCCGGCGGCTGGCGCGTGGCGTCGAACACGCTGCGCGCCGCGTTGCCTTCGACCAGCGCGATGTCGAGCGTGCCGGCGGCGAGCAACGTCAGGTTCTCGCTGCTGCCCTTGGTGGCGCGCGGTTCGATGCGCAATGAGGCATCGGTGTCGTTCACGACCGCGGCCAGCGCCGCGCCATACAGCTCGAAGCCACCGCCCGCGGTCGCCGTACCGAGCACCACACGCGTCTGCGCGCCAGCCGCGACGGACACGAGCAGGCAGGCCGCAAGGAGTGTGGTGCGTGCCAGCGCGCGGCCGCGGTTCGCGGGATGCGGGGCGGCGATGCCGTGCCTATGCAATCGCACCGTGGCGCCGCGTCAGCCGCTGTCGAAATCGTAGAACTGCAACCCGATGCCTTCGTCGGTGACGCGCACCACGCGCGCCGGGAAGGTCACCTCGCCGTCGTGCCACGGCGTGCGCGGCAGCCGGATCTTGATGCTCGCGCCGACCGGGGGGCGGCGATGGCGCGGCACCATGACGAAGGCGCCGCCCTCGCTCAGGTCATTGGTAAAGACACTGACGCGCCCCATCTCGGGCTCGACGATCTCTGCCTCGATGCGAATCACCCGGCGCGCATGCCGCCGCCGCTCCTCCTGCCCCATGCCCACGCGTGCCTGCCTCCCCTGCCACCTCACGTGCCGATTGCGGTCTTCGGGCGCGACAGCTGCCGCCCGACTCGTTTGCACATTATGGCACGGGTGCCACCCGTGCGCGGCCCGCCGCACGCGTGTGCCAACCGCAGCGGCCAGCCCGTCCCGGCGGACGCGGTGCTCGGCACGCCGCCTCAGTAGTGCGGCGGCGGGGTTTCCTCGTCGCGGCTCGCGACCCATGCGGGTGCGAGCGTGCGCAGTTGCTGCTGGAGCGTTTCGACCTCGCGTGCCAGGCGAACCAGCTCGCGCTGCTGGCGCGTGAGGGCGTCGTTGAGCTCCTGGATCGTCCTGTCCTGGAACGCGACGCGCACCTCCAGCTCCGCCAGCCGGTCTTCCATCGAGTTGCCTCCGCGTGGCTACTGATTCCAATCATACCGGCCCCGGGTCCTTCGTGCGCGTTGCGGGCCGGATGCGCGACGTCCCCCGCGCCAACGGCGCGTCGCATCGCCCCAAACCCGGCGGCGGGTGATTCTGTGATAAAGTGGCCACCCGAACTGCTGTGGCGCGCCCGCATTTCGCATCGACCCGCGCGCCGTCTTCCCCGCGGCCGTTCGGGCCGGCGCCGCCGGCCCGCAATCCACCGGCGGCCCTTCACGAAGCGTGAGCTTCCCCTGCAACGCCGGCAGCAGCACGCCGACCAACCCGAACACAGAGGCACCCCATGCGCAAAATGTACGTCGGCAACCTCGCGCCCGAGACCCGTGAGGCACAGGTGCGCGAGCTGTTCGCCCAGCACGGCACCGTACGCTCCATCAAGCTCGCGGCCGATGTCTTCAGCGGCAAGTGCCGTGGCTTCGGTTTCGTCGAGATGGAGGGCCATGAGGCGCGCGCCGCGATCGCCGCGCTGAACGGCGCCGAGCTGAACGGCCGCCAGATCAAGGTCAACGAGGAACGTCCCCGCGACAAGCGCGCCGGCGCGCGCCGCGGATGAGTGCCGACGCCGGCGATGCCGCCCGCCATCGCCCCTACGTCCTGGCCGGTGTGGAGCAATCCGAGGCGCCTGACGGCGCCAAGGGCCGGTGGTACCGCTACGTGCTGGACAACGGGCGCTGCACCATCACCGGCCTGCGCCGCGGCTCGGCGCAGACCGTGGCGGACTATGCCACGCAGTACGCCGAACAGCTCAATCTGCGCGGCGTGACCGGACAGTCCGCCTGGACGCCGCGCGGACGCAAACCGGCCCCGTAACGCGCACAAAAAAAGACCCCGCACTGAGGCGGGGTCTCTCCTACAACCGGTTGTGCGCTACTTGGCGCTTAGGCCGGCTGCACGTTCGTCGCCGACGGACCCTTCGGGCCCTGCTCGATGTTGAACGTCACCTTCTGGCCTTCGGCCAGCGACTTGAAGCCGCTGCCGGCAATGGCGGAATGATGCACGAACACATCCTTGCCGCCGTCGCTCGGGGTGATGAAGCCGAAGCCCTTGGCGTCGTTGAACCACTTGACTGTACCTGTAGCCATTAGAAATACACCTCTGTGAGTTGATGTTGCGATGAATTGCAGATCGTTCCTGAAAGCGAAATTACGGGAGTGGCTTCCGAAACAACAGGAGGAGTACTTCCGAACTGACTACGAGGAATGCACTGCAATGGCGTCACTATACACGAAGTTGTGCGAATTGCTAGTGCTAACGGGGGTCGCCCCTGCGCTCACACGCCGTAGCGCATGCGCGTGCCGTACAGCAGCGACAGCGTGATCTCCGCCGGGGACAGGGCCTTGGGGAACAGGGTGCCGGAGATCCGGGCACCATTGATGCTCGCGCCCTCGAGAACGGCCTCCGACAGGTCAACACCGCGCAGATCGGCCTGGCGGAAGTAACAGCCGCTCAGGTCGAGCCCCCGGGCATCCAGCCCGCGCAGGTCGATACCGCGAAAGTCGCAGTCACGCATGTCGATCTTCTCGCCGAGCTTCTTGCGATCGTTGAAATCCTTGATGCGTCCTTCGCGCAGCAGCTTGTACAGCGGATCGCTGCCGCTGTTGATGGGCTTGAGTGCCATGGCCGTCCCCGGGGCGCGGTGCGCTGGTTGCCTGCATCAAGTATAGGCAGCCACCCGCGATCCGGTACCCATGACTTCACGCCGGACACGCAACCCCCATCCGCGCGCGGCGGCGGCAGCTGATTCCTGAGCGCGCAGCGACCCGGCCCCGCCACCTGGGCACCGCGCGCCCCCGGTCCAGGCCTTGCCACGGGCCGCGCCGGCACAGGCATCGCCCGCGCCTTCGACCCGGCCGCCGACGACGGGTCGATGACCTGTCCACGGTTGTCGCGCCCCACAGCCAGACTCACATTGACGCGCCCCGCACCGGATGGCGGTTGCGCGCCGGGCGCGGCCGCATGGGGCACGAGATTCGCGCGGCGCCTATCCTCGCGCAAAGAAAAACCGGCGCGGGTAGCGCCAGCCACTCCGCGAACACCGCCGCGCGGCAGACCCGGCGCAGGGCAGCTACGGTTGCCACGACCCTGGCAACCGCTGCGCCCGATGCGTTATCCGAGCAGTCGGCCGAGCCGATGCCGCCGTTTTGGCTTGAGGCCCTTGGCGGCCTGCTCCGCGGTCTCGATGCCACCCGCGATACCGCGCGCGATATTGCGATAGAGCTTCTTGGCCGCCTTGCTGGCGGCATGCGAGGCGCGCACCTTCGCGAGCGCCGCACGCGCGGCAGTCAGCTCCTTCTGCACACGCCGGTGCGCGGCCGACGCCACGGCGCGCGCCCGCCTGGTCTGCGCGCGCTCGACGCGCGCGAGCGCCTCGCGCGCACGTTCGGCGGACTGCGTGGCGGCCTTTGCCGCGCTCGCCAGCTCCTTGTCCGTGGTGTCGATCGCCTTTTCGACGGCCTTGCCCCACGCGGCAATCGCCTTCGCCGCCGCCGCCTCGGCAGAGGAAACCGCCTGCAACGCGGCACGCGCGGCCGCGGAACGCTTTCTCAGAAATGGCATGGCATGACTCCTCGCTGTGGTTGCGGACCGGGGGACTATACCACCCGCCGCGCCGCTCCGGTCGCGCACTGCGCCTGACCGGACCTCAGCGCAAGTGCCCCTGCCACACGAGGGCGAAGGGCTGCGGACCCTGCGGTACGTTCGAACCGACCACCTCGATCGTCCACTCGCCCACGACCGGCGCGGGCACGTGCACGACCTCGACGTTGTTGCGGGCATCCAGGCTCAGGCCGCCGGCGGGCTGGTTGCCGACATGGCGCACGCCAGCGGGATCGGTAACGATGAGGTTCAGGTTGTTGACCAGGGCGGGTCCGGGGTAGTCGCTGTACGCCAGCACCACGCGCAGCGCCACCTGACCGGACTTCACCTTGACCGTGTAACGGCGCGCGTCGCCGGTGCGCAGGCCCGGCTTGAGATCACGGAACTCGCTGCGTGTCGGGGCCGGCGGCGCGAGCACCGCATCGACGTTGACCCGCCCAAAGCCCTGCTGATTGTCGAGCAGCGCGTTTGCCGGGCCATAGCCGGCCAGACGCTGTGCGCCGGCGACCAGCGCGGCCTTGAGCAGCGCGGCGCTCGGACTCGCCAGGCGCTTCTGCCGGCGCAGATACTCGCGAATGAGGCCGACCGCGCCGGCCACGAGCGGCGTTGCCATGCTGGTGCCGCCCATGTGGAAGTACAGGCGGCTCGGCGGAAACGCCGCCCACGCCTGGTTGTTGGCCGCGATCCGGGTGGAGCGCGTCGAGAGGATGAAGGTGCCGGGCGCGACCACCTCGGGCTTGGTGCGGCCGTCGCGGGTGGGGCCGCGGCTGCTGAACGCCACGACCTGGTCGCTGTCGTCGGCCATCGGATCGTTGCGGTATGGCGCCACCGGGTAGTCCTGCGGCCACCACTTGCCGTAGGTCTCGCCGTTGAAGTTGGCGCGCCGGTTCTCGCACGCGCCGACGGTAATGCAGTTCTTGGCCGTGCCCGGCGAGGTGACGCTCATGG
The DNA here is from genome assembly GCA_964629975.1 of uncultured Acidiferrobacteraceae bacterium. Taxonomy (GTDB): domain Bacteria; phylum Pseudomonadota; class Gammaproteobacteria; order Acidiferrobacterales; family Sulfurifustaceae. Next base: position 11,354 of record CAZVUN010000020.1, read on the forward strand.
GATTGACCTTGCCGTCGCCGTCCGCGTCTGTGCCGTCGTTGCCGGCCGCCACCACGACGCAGAACGTGCGGTGCTTCCACACGAAGCGGTCGAGCTGCTCGCATTGCTCGTCGTACTCCCCGGCGTCACCGCCGCCCCAGGAGTTGGAATGGATGCGCGCGCCCTTGCGGTAGGCATCGGCGAACAGGACCGTGAGGTCCGCCGGGATGCCGGCCAGCAGATAGCGCCCGTAGTACTGGGCATCGCCCGGATTGCGCCAGTCGAGCTCCTGCTCGACGGCCTGGAACACGAGGCGCGCCCCGTGCGCCAGTCCCCGAATGAGGCCGCGCGTTCCGGCCAGGCCGCGGCTCGCGGCACCGCTGCCCAGCACCGAACCGGCGACATGGGTGCCGTGACCGCTGTCGAGGTCGGCCGGGCCGTCGTCCCCGCCGGGATTCCTTATATAGGCATCGAAGTCAGGCGTAATCGGGTAGCTCTTGATCCACGCCAGGCGCCCGGCAAAATCGGCATGCATGGTGGCGGCATTGCCGGTATCGATGCCGGTGTCGCACACCGCGATGATCTCGCCCTTGCCGCTCAGTCCCAGGCTGTTGCTGGCGAGACTGCGCGCCGTGCCCATGATGCCCGCCGCAACGTCGTTACTCGGACGCTTGAGGGCACGCGCGCGTATCGCCCGCACGCCATGGACGGCGGACAGCCGTTCGAGCTGGCGCGCGCTGGCCGCCGGCGCCGCGATGATCGCCACGCGCACCTTGGGATCGCTCGCCAGCACCTTGAAGCCGAGCCGGCGAATCGCGCCGAGCCCGCCACGCATGTCCTCGGCCCCGAAGAACTCGACGGTGAACACCCCGGGACGTTTGCGGGTACGCGGCAAGGCGGCACGTGCCGCCGCCTTCGTCGGCAACGCCAGCCCCGGCGCCAGGCGCGCGCGATGCGGCAGATGCCCGACCCAGCGCACCGCCGGCAGCGCGGCGATGCGTGCGCGCTGCTTGTCGTTGGCGCGCACCACGTAGGCGAAGTTCCCGTACGGCGCACGCGGCTCGCCACCGGCCTGCTTGACCGCCTTGAGCCAGGCGCCCTTGATCGGGCCGATGAACTGCACCAGGTAATGGTGCTTGCCGGGCGGCAGGCGCTTGACGTCGCGGTACGCCGGGTGGGCGCGCGTCTTGCCGGCGCTGTCCACACGCGGGCGCGCGGTGTCGATGCGGCGCTCGCCGGTCTCGATGGTGTAGAGCGCCGTGATGTCCTCGACCGGATAGCGGCGCGCGATCGCCTTGGCGGTGTTCGCCGACACCTGCAGCAGAATGAACGCCGCGTAGCGCTCGATGACCTTGTGCGTCTTGGCCAGCGCGGCCTGCGACGTGCGGTCGCAGAAAACCTTGATGATCCTGTCCATGCCCTCGTCCTCCGTGTCGCGTGCGTTGTGGCCGGACCGATTCTACGCCCGCTGGCGGACGGCAACGCAAGGCCACCGCGTTACATGCGCGAACCACCCGGCGCAATGATGTCGCGCGCGCCTCGGCATCGCTCGCCGCCCCACGGATAAAGCCGCGGGATGTAGAGTGTGAGGAAGATCGCGATGCCGATGGCTGCCAGCCCGCCCACGATGAACAGTGTCCACGAATCCGGCTTGATGGCGCCCAGCGCAACAATCAGGAACAGCATCGGCAAATCGAGAAAGTGCGTGAACGTCGGCACGTTCTCGGCGCGGGCCCGCTCGAGCGCGGGCGTGAAACCGCCGGTTCCCAGCGCATCGCGCGTCAGACGCCGCAACCGCAGGAAGTCGAGGCGCGTGACGGTATCGCCTTCGATGAACTCAAAAGCGAACAGGAACACCATGCCAGCGAGCCACGGCAACTTGACGAAGCCCCAGCCGCCGAAGAACTCGACGATCAGCCAGCTGCCGGACGCCAGCAACAGCACCGCCCCGGCACCACCACACCGTCCTGGAACAGCGCGATGTTTCGCGCCACCTCGGCGAACGGCGGCAACGCGCGCACTTGCCGGGTGCGCATATCCGACAACCAAACGCCGATCAGCCCGCTGCCGATCAGGATGGCGCCGGGCACGTGGAGGAACTTGCGCATTGGGTAGGTCATCGGCAGCTCCTTGGGGGCACGGGTGCGCCGCAGCGACGCAGCGGACCGTCATCAATCATTCACTGTTCTGTCATCTTCCCGTTGCACCCGCTGCGCAAAGTGGCCCGCATTCAACATCCAGGCAATGGCGTTGGCGATATCACACACTCTGCTGGAACGCGCGTGGGCGGCCGAGGCCCGCATCTGCGTCGTCTCCAACCGCGCCTGCCACTGGCCGGCGATTGCCGGTTTCTTCGCCGCCATCAGCCGCCTGGGTAACGGTGTCTTCTGGTACGTGCTGATGGCGCTGCTGCCTGTACTGTACGGCCCGGCGGCCGTCCCGGTGACACTGCGCATGGGGCTGGCCGCCCTCGTCGGAGTGTTGATCTACAAGGCGCTCAAGGCGCGCACCGCGCGCTCGCGGCCGTACTCGGTACTGCGCGGAATCGACCTGATCGAACGCCCGCTCGATGCCGGCAGCTTTCCTTCCGGCCACACCCTGCACGCCGTGAGCTTCACCGTGATCGCCACGGCCGCGTACCCCGAGCTCGCCTGGCTGCTGGCGCCGTTTGCGGCGCTCATCGCGCTGTCACGCCTGGTGCTCGGCCTGCACTACCCGAGCGACGTGCTGGCCGGTGCGGCGATCGGCCTGGCGATCGCGCAGACGGCACTGCGCGTCTAGCCGCGCTGCCGGCGCACCGTCACGCTTTCACCGCCTACACCCCAGTTGTCGGTGTCCACTTCATCAATGATGACGAAGGTGGTTTTGGGGTTCTTGCCGAGCACTTCGGCGAGCAGATCGGTCACACCCTTGATCAGTCTGGCCTTCTGCTCGGCCGTTGCGCCGTCTTTGGTAATCTTGATGTTCACGTAGGGCATGTCCGCTCCCGGGAGCTCACGTGGGTCCCACCGCCGATCGCACCGCGCTCAACCCAGTTGCCGCACCTTCTCCAGCATCGCCTGCGCATGGCCGTCGGCCGTGACGTTGTACAGCGCCGCGCGCAACGTGCCGTGCTTGTCGATGAGGAAGGTCGAGCGCACGATGCCCATCTTCTTCACGCCGTCCTTTTCCTTTTCCTGCCACACGCCGTAGCGCTCGCACAGCTCGCCGCTTGTGTCGGCCAGCAGGTCGAGCCTGAGCCCGTACTTGTCGATGAAGGCCTGATGGCTCGCACAGCTGTCCTTGCTCACGCCGATCACCACGGCATCGCGCTTGGCGAATTCCGGGGCCAGGGCCGTGAACTGGTTTGCCTCGACGGTGCAGCCGGGCGTGTCGTCCTTGGGGTAAAAGTACAGCACCACGTGTTTCTTGCCCCTGTAGTCCGCCAGGGCAACCGGCTGGTTGTGCTGATTGGGCGCACGGAAGTCGGGCGCGGGCTGATTGGCTGTTAGCATGCTGCCTCCGAATCGGGTCGGCGAGTCGCTGCGCAACCTGCGCCGCTAGCTCGCCGGTTGCGAGACACCGACATTACGCACTCGCCGGGGAGCATGCAACCACACGAATCGCGGGTTCAGCGAAGCCCGCGGCACACGTCGGCAGGCACATGACCGGGTGTTATCATGCGCCCCGCCACCTGTCGCCAGGAAGTTGTCCATGAAGACCTTGGTCCGGCTGTTCTTCAAGACCGTGCGCCTCGTGCTCGGGCCGATACTGCTGTTCGCCGACTGGATCACGACGCCCAGGGGACGGGTGCGCGACGCCGCGGCCCAGCAGGCAGTCGACGACGCCACGCGCCAGATGACGCTGTATCAGTTCAAGACCTGCCCGTTCTGCATGAAGGTGCGGCGCACCGCCAAACGCCTGTCGCTCACCATCGCAACGCGCGACGCCCAGCACGATGCCGACGCGCGTGCCGAGTTGTTGCAGGCCACCGGCAGGGTGCAAGTCCCAACCCTGAAGATCGTTGGCCCCGACGGCGCCGTGAGCTGGATGTCGGAGTCCGACAAGATCGTGCACTACCTGCAGGAACGCTTCGGCGCATAACCGGGCGGCGCACCGACCGCGCTGGGCGCGCCCGCGGCCCATGTTACCGATTCACCGACTGCTCGCCCGAATCCGCTGGGACCCGCGTTTCGGCCGCGGCCGGTATGCGCTCGGCTATTTCGACCGCATCGCGCGCCGCATCCTGATCGTGCCGTTCGAGACGGTGCGCTTTCCGGCCGAGGCGCCGGGGACGTTCGAGCTCTGGGACGAAGACGGCGTGTTGCACCGCATCCCCTTCCACCGCGTGCGGCGCGTGTACCGTGACGGACGCATCATCTGGGAACGCCACCCGCCGGGTGACTGAAGGCGTTGCCCATCCCCGATCTGCACTACCGGCATGGCCGCGATCGCCGGGCGGCCTGCAAGACCGTGCTTGCGGCCGTCCCTGTGGCAGGCATCCCCAGCCCGCACCGACTACTGCCTGTGAGGTCATCGCGGCGCATTGCAGTGCCTCGACGGCCTCGTGTCGTCGCGGCCGGCGAGCTGGCCCGACCCGCTTGCCTTCAACACCGTCAGCATCTGGCACTCTCTCGATCAGGCGCAGACGCAGACGCCACCGGCCGCGCAGCCGCTGCCCGAGCCCACCTGGCTTGTCATCTGGCGCAAAGGCTGGCGGCCGCATTTCCGCACGCTCACCGCCATCGAGCACGCGGCACTGGCGCGCTTGCGCGCCGGCGCCTCGTTTGCCGCGGTGTGCGCCGAACTGAGCCAGCAATTCCCCGAGCAGCAGACCACGCACGCGGCGGCGGGTCTGCGTGCCTGGCTGGAGGATGAGCTGATCGTCGCACTGACCGGCCGCTCGCGCGACGCATCTGCCTGGGCGCTGGCGGGCGCGATCCACGAGCGGCAAGCACTGCCCGTCGTTCGGCGCACGGCAGCGGCCCGGCGCAGTGCGTGCGGAACGGCGGGGCGGATTCCCGGGTCACGCGCCTTGCGCCAACTGCTCCTGCAGCTGCGCGAAGATCTGCCGGCCGCCCGCAATCACGCCGGCGCGCCACACCGCATCGCGCGGGGCTAGCGCGTCACGCAGGGCCGCGCGGATGTGCGCCGCCTGCGCGGGGCTGGACGCACCGTGATGATGCACCCGGTTCTCCGCGCGCAGGAGGCGCAACAGGGTGGCCGGCCCATAGGTACCGAACTCGAGCGTCGCCGCCACGGTGCGCGCCGCCGGAAACGCCTGGCGCGTGAGCGCCGCCAGGGTGCCGTGCGCACTGTAGTGCGTGGCGCCGCTGGCGTGATCGCTCTTCACCCGCTCGGCGCCGAAGGCCCTGGCCGCGTCCGCATACTCGGGCGACGTCGGCGGCGCATCGAGCAGCAGCTGGTAGCGACCATAGCGACCGAGCCCGGTATGCAGGTCAAGATGCCAGACACGCTGCACGCCGCAGAAGCGCGCGGCCGCCAGCAGTCCGGCCAGGATCGCGAGCGACGGCTCCCGCCCGGTTCCGCCGAAGAACAGGCCGCGCGGGAACTCATACTGGCCAGCGGCGATCGTCTGCGCCAGCGCGGCGCGTCCGTGGCGCACCAGCAGCGGCAGCGCCCGCCAGACAAAATCGTCGAGGCGTGGCGCCGGGCTCTCGGGGTTGAGCCAGGCATTGAGCGCGCGGTAGCCGGGGTTGGACGGGCCGGGAAAGGCGGCGAGCGCGTTGCGATTGAGGTCCACGTTGTGCTCGTTCGCGCGCCGGCCGTGGGCGAAGCCGTACGGATTGAGCGCATGCGCGAGCAGCACGCCGGCAGCGGAGGGTATCCGGCCCGCGAACTCGGCAAGCCACAGCTGCTGCAAGGCGCTGCCGGCGTAGCCCTCGACACCGTGCACGCCGCTTGTGATCACCGCCAGCTGCCGCGGCGCCGGGCTGCCCAGGTAGGCACTGTCGAGACTCAGGGACGCGCCGCCCGGCCCGACCGCGGCGATGGCATGCGCGCCCAGCTCGGCATCGGCATCGGCCGCGCGCGCACGAAAAGCGGCGCGCGCCGCGAAGTAGTCGGACGGAAAGTAATCGTCGGCGGGCATCAGCGGGACCGGATGGCGCGGGTCGACCGCTGCGGGCGGACGCGCAGTCCCAGGCGCGCGGGAGTATTCATGTCATTGAGGTGCGGGCTGGGTCGCTGTCCGTGGCGCTGGCAGGCATGGCGATTATCGCTAGCGGGGAACGGACAATATCGTTGGGACGTATGGCGCCGCTCCCTTATATATACCGCAAGGGCCCGCAACCTGCCCGCAGACGAACGATGACCGCTGTCATCAGCGCGGCGTGCCACGCCAGGATACCTGGCTGACCCCCGAGGACCCGGACCAGCCGATTGCCCGCCCACGGGCGCGCAAGAGCGTCTTCGCTCGGCGAGGCGTGCTGGCCCCCCCCTCCCGCGGCTCCTGCGCGCGGGTCTGGCGCGAACCCCACCGCCTGCCGGCGCGGTCGTGCCGGCGGCGGCCGCGCTATTCCCGCGCGCGCTGTGGCATTGAATCCTGCACGCGCGCCACTATTTTTCCCGCCGTCCCGGTACACACGGGTAGTTCGTCATGACTGGTCACACCAAGGAGCACACACCCATGTCCGAAGACACACTGACACTGACACCCCACAGCTACGGCAAGCTCGGCCTGGTCCACTGCGGCGTGACCCGCGAGGGCTTCATCGCGGTCGGTGGCGATCCGCGCGACATCGCCGACGGTGAGGAAATCCTGTTCGAACGTGTGGGGATCAAGGCCAGGCGCAACGGCAGCGAGTACGTCTTTAGCAGGGCGCACTGACCGCGCGGCCGGCTAGGCCGCCACGTCGCCCTGCCAGAAGGAGACGCCCTTGCCGAGGAACTCGTCGTAGCGCATGTAGTGCGAGCCGTCGCAGGAGAACGTGAGGCTCACCATGCCGTTGAACACGTTGATCGAGGCGGTGCGCAGGTAAATGGTCTTGTCGACCAGGCGCAGCGCGCGCAAGGCGTCGAGCACGCGCGCCACCTCGGCGCGCGGAATCGCCGCGTCCGCGGGGTACGCGCGCCGCGGGTAAATGAGGCAGATGTCCGGATCGCTCAGGGCCTCATCGTCCAGGATGCGATAGCGAAACGGGTCGTCCATCGTCCAGATGGTCGCCTGGCTGCTCGCGAAGTGTATCTGGCACTGAAACACGCCGCGCTCGGTCAGCAACTCCTCGAGAATCGACAGGGTGCCGGGCAGGTGGCGGTCCATCGGGCTCTCCTCGCGCGTCTGCTGGAAGAGCATGGCACGGATCGCCGGATCGCCCTTCACCTGCCGCCAGTTGCCGGGCTCGCGGTACAGGCCCGCGGTCACCGGCAGGTCGCGCAAGTCAAAATCCGCCCCGAGATAACCGACGGTACCGGCGCCGGTCGTAATCACCTGCAACGCCGTGAGTGACGGCCGGTGTGCAGCGAGACTGATGTAGGCGTCCGACAACAGAAAGCCCCACGGCGGGATCGACTCGCGCATGTAGGGACGTTGCGAACGATCGCGCCCGAAGTGCCCCGGCGTCAGCCCCGCGCGGCTGACGTTGTCGCACAGCTGCACGCCGTCGGTTCCGACGACGTACAGGTAGGTGCAATACGGAATGCCGGAGAAGCCGGCGAGCAACACGGCATTGAGCCGGTCGCGATCGCCCCACGCCGGCGCGCACTGCTCCGCCAGCCGCGCGATCGGCTCGCGCAGCATGCGCGCGAGCTCCTCGCGCTGTCGGTAGATGCTGTCTTTCCAGGATGCTTCCATGATTCAGCCAAGGGACGGTTGGTCAGTCAAAACATAGCGCAATTGGGCCACCCCGTGCAGCCACCGCGCCGATCCCGCAGGTGCATCGCACGTGTTACGCAACGCGCGGGGGCGGGGGCGCTGGCGATGGCCATTGCCCTGGTTAGGGCGGGCACAACAGGTTTGGTTCCCCTGGCCGGCGAGCGCCCCAACGGCGGGCAGGCCTGCACAATTTCAGGACACCGGCGGTTACCGATCCATGAGCGCGAGGCGTCGTCGCGGCAGCTTGTCCCTCGCTGGGGCGCGATCCGGCACCGCTTTCGGGCAGCGCATCCGGTTACCGCGGCTTGCGGGCCAGCACCCCGTCGCCAACCCGTTCGGTGACGAACCCGGCCCGTTGCAGCCGCGTCGCCACTTCCTTCGGCACATCGCGACCGCTGCTGAGCCTGTTCGGCGTACCCGTGTAATGAAACAGCCGGCCGGCGGGCGTGAGCACGCGCGCGAGCTGATCATAGAACGCCTGCGCGTACAGCTCACCGGCGATGCCGAAGCGCGGCGGGTCGTGCAGCACCGCCTCCACCGACGCGCCTGGCAGCGCGGTGATCCGCTCGGCGATATCGCCCTGCGTCAGCGTCAGGCGCGCCTCGGGCGGCGGTGACCACGGATTACAACGGCGCAGCCACAACACGTCGGGATGCTTCTCGTACGACAGCACGCGCTGCGCACCGCCCCGCAGGCACCAGGCGGCGAAATAGCCCAGGCCGCCCCAGGTATCGAGAATCACCTTGCCGCGCGGCTGGATCAGGCGCACCTTGCGTTCGGCATCCGCATAGGGCGAGACCTGCGCCGTCGGCAGCATCTTGATGCCGTCGATCTCGAACGTCGGCGGGCCCCATGCGGTCGGCACCAGCTTGATGAGCGCCGTGGTGAACCGCGCCACCGGCCGAAACGCGCCGTCGACCCAGTGGTACACCGTGCGTGGCTTGCACACCGCGAGATACGGGAACCGTTGGCCGTCCCACACCCAGCCCTCGGCGTCGACCGCAACCCGCGTCGTCGTACGCTGCAGATCGAGCGAGCACTCGACGCTGGGCACGCCGGCATCCGCGGCCGCGCGCAGTGCGTCGTGCACCTCCTGCGTCAACAGCGGGCCCATCAGCGGGTCAGCAATCCGCCAGGCCGCGTCACGACCGGGCGGGCGGCCGCGGGGCGCGCGCCGTGATCAGAAATCCCAGGCCCGCCGGACCGTTTCGGTCTGCAGCGCCTCGAGCCGGCGCAGAATCTCTTCGCGCCGGGTGAGCAGCGCGTGACCGCTCATGCGCCCGAACACCGCCTCTTCGTGGGTGGCGTGTTCGAGCAGCGCCTGATACAGCGGCTTGAGACATTCCTCGAAGTGATCGTAATCCTGGTGCTTGATGACGATGGCCAAGTCACGCAACAACCGCGTCAGCTTGTCATGCTCGTAACTGAGCTCGCCGATCTCATCGTCCGGATCCCCGACCTCGTCCTTGAAAAACGGATACAGCACCTCGTCCTCCATGCGCATGTGCAGCTTGAGATCGTCCACGAACGCCTGAAAGCGCTGCGCCGCTTCCTTCCATTCCTGCACGCCCGCGGCGATTTCGCAGGCCTCCAGCGCCGCCTGATACTTGCGGTGATCGTGCACCAGCCAATTGGAGGAATCACCCATGTCTCGACCTCCGGGGACGTAACGGGCAGTGCGGCTGCGCGAGCCGGGAAGCGCCTGGTCATTGTCCGCCAACGGCTCCCGGGGCGAAAGCCCCCGCAGTGGCGCACCGGCGTGCGTGCACCAGCCAGCCTCGCCGCATGCGGGCCTACTCCCCGATCCGCGTCTTTTTCAGGCGGATGATTTGGCGCCGCTCCTTGTTGCTCGGACGGCCTTCGCTGCGGGGCAGATGCTGGCGCTCCCGGGCAAGGCGCGCCGCCAGCACCTTGCGCGCGGCCCGGCTCGCCGCGCTTTCCTCATACAGCAATGCGGCCTGCGATGCCGGGCCGCGCCGGGCGGACAAGGCCCGCACCCGCACTTCGTGGCGGTAGGGACCGGTATGGATGCTCATGGCGTCGCTCACGCGCAACGCCTTCGCCGGCTTCACGCGCTCGCCATTGACCTTGACCTTGCCGCCCGCCACGGCCTCCGCGGCCAGGGCGCGCGTCTTGTAGAACCGCGCGGCCCACAGCCACTTGTCGATACGGACGCTGTCGTCTGCTGCTGTCGCCACCATTGTCGGTCGTGTCGCTGCGCCACGCGATTCGGTCGACCGCTCACGCTTGCCGACCGACAGCCCGGAGCTGGCCACGATAGGCGAGGCGGCGCCCGGGGTGCCGCCGCGCGCGGATTCATCGGACGCGGTCAGACATATACGAGAATCGCCACATAGTGGCTGATGCTGCCGGCCAGCACGAACAGGTGCCACAGCCCGTGCATCCACGGGTAGCGTTGATCGAGTGCGAAGAACACGATGCCGGCGGTGTAGCAGATGCCGCCCGCCAGCAGCCACAGAAAGCCGGCGTACGGCAGCGCCGCGAGCAACGGCTTGAGCGCCACCAGCACCAGCCAGCCCATCACGAAGTAAATGACGAACGGCACCACCCGCGCGCCGCGCCGCGGCAGCGCATCGAGCACCAGGCCGAGCAGCGCCATGCCCCAGATCGCGCCGAACATCCACCAGCCCACGGCCCCGCTCAGCGTCACCAGCGTGAACGGCGTGTAGCTGCCGGCAATCAACAGGTAGATCGCCTGGTGATCGAGAATGCGAAACACGCGCTTCGCGCGCCCCGGCAGGCCGTGATAGAGCGTGGACACGAGATACAGCAGAAACAGCGTGGCGCCGTAGACGCTGAACGAGACGATGCGGCGTACCTCGCCATCGTGCGACGCCACCACGACCAGTACCACGGCCCCGGCCAGCGCCAGCGCGGCACCCACCAGGTGGGAGATGCTGTTAAACCGCTCGCCCCTGATCATCCACCGACAATACCATGCCGCCGAAGTGACGCGGGACCAGAGGCGTCGCACGGCTACGGCGAACCAGGCCGCACGTCGTCACGCCACCGCTTCCGCTCGGGGTCGCCTTGCGCCAACCCGGCAGACAGGTCGTCAGCCGACCACACGAATGCATAACTCCTCCACACGCACCAGCTGGCCCGCGCGGATCTTGCCGGTCTTGCGCAGCTGCACGTGGCCGTCCCCTGCTACCTCGCCGACCGCCCTGCGCAGCGTGCCGGCACCGCCGGGCGATCATGCGTTGACGCGTATAGTGCTAATCTTGGATTTTCTCGCCGATACCACAGCGAAGGAAACCTCTTGTTCCCGCGTTTGCCAAGACCCCGGCCGGCGGACGACCCCGCGGCGCTGAATCTGCGCGCCGTGCTCGACCAGGCGCACAGCCGGCGCGATTTCCTGCGACTCATGGGCGCGGGCCTCGGCTACTCCGCGCTGGCGTCGGTCCTCCCCGGTTGCGGTGGCGGTGGCGGCGAGAGCGGCATCACGCAGCCGCCTGCCGCGCTGCCCGCGGCCACGGCCGAATACACGGTCCTGAAGCGTACCAGCTTCGGCGTGCATCGCGATGCCCTGTCCGCCATCCGCACCCAGGGCATCGATGCCTACCTCGAGAGCCAGCTGAACTATCCGGCGATCGACGACGGCAACCTCGAGGCCACCATCGCGGCGCGCTTCCCGCTCACCACCCGCACGCCGGCACAGCTGATCCTCGGCTTCCCCGACAACATCACGGCAATCGCCCAGCAGATGATCGCGGCCACGCAATACCGGCAGATCTACAGCAAGCGCCAGCTGTACGAGGTGATGGTGGAGTTCTGGACCAATCACTTCAACATCCATCTGCTCAACGGCCTCGGTCCGACACTCAAGCCCGAGGACGACCGGCAGGTGATTCGCGCCCACGCACTAGGCAACTTCCGCGCCCTGCTCGGCGCCTCGGCGCACAGCCCGGCGATGCTGTTCTATCTCGACAACTTCTACAACCAGGCGTCCGCGCCCAACGAGAACTACGCGCGCGAGCTGATGGAGTTGCACACCCTCGGCGTCGACGGCGGCTACACCGAGCAGGACGTGAAGGAAGTGGCGCGCTGTTTCACCGGCTGGTCGATGCGCTTTCCCGGTGACGCGGGCGGTGCCTACGGCAGCTACGTCTTCAGCGCAGCGCTGCACGACAACAACGCCAAGTCCGTGTTGGGCAACGCGATCGCCGCCGGTGGCGGCCAGGACGACGGCAACCGGGTGCTGGACATCCTGGCCACGCATCCGTCAACCGCGCGCTTCATCGCCACCAAACTGTGCCGGCGCTTCATCACCGACGATCCCGATGCCGCCACCGTCGCCACCGTGGCGGCGGCGTTCACGGCGAGCAACGGCGACATCAAGGCCACGCTGCGCGCGCTGTTCGGCACGCCGGCGTTTCGCACCAGCGCCGACCTCAAGTTCTGCCGCCCGACGGAATACCTCGCCGGCACGATTCGCGCGCTGGCGCCGGACACCGGCTACCCGACCGACAACGGCCTGCTGTTCTTCTTCGCCCAGAGCATCCTCGGCCAGCTGCCGTTTTACTGGCCGACACCCGACGGTTATCCCGACAGGCAGGACTACTGGGCCAGCACCGGCGGCCTGCTCAACCGCTGGCGCCTGTCGTTCCTGAGTTACGCGCCGTACCTTCCAAGCATCGGCGTGTTCCAGATCAACTACACCGCCCTGCTGGGCGGCGCCAACACCATCGCGACCGTCATCGATGCGCTGGTGGCGAACGTGTTGATGCGCCCGCTGCACGTTGCGGATCGCACCACCCTGGTTGACTGGCTGGTGGCGCAGACCCGCATCGCGGCGAACGACGTGCTGACACCGGGCGCCCCCGAGCAAATCGCGGCACTGGTCGCGGCGGTGCTCGTCAGTTCCGCCTACTTCCAGCTGCGCTAACGGGAGGCCGGGCCATGCTGCTGACCGATCGTGACATCCTGGTGTGCATCTTCCAGCGCGGCGCCGCCGACGGCCTGAACGCGCTCGTGCCCTACGCCGATCCGTATTACTACAGTCATCGCAGCACCATCAATGTCCCGGCGCCCGGCCAGAGCGGCGGCGCCCTCGATCTCAACGGCTTCTTCGGCCTGCACCCGGCGCTGGCGCCGCTCAAGACGATCTATGACGCGGGCGATCTCGCGCTCGTGCATGCCACCGGTGTGCCGCACGGTTCGCGTTCGCACTTCGACGCGCAGGGGCTGGTGGAACGCGGTGTCGCGAGCAAGTCCGGCCCCACCACCGGCTGGCTCGGCCGGCACATGGCGATCAGTGCACCGGTTGCGCGTTCCGCGTTCCGCGTGGTGTCAATCAGTGGCAACGTGGCGGTGTCGCTGTACGGCGCCGACGAGCCGCTCGCCATCAGCAACCTCAGCGAGTTCGGTTTCGATCAGGACATCATCGACGCCGGCTACCCCACGACGCTGGCGAGTCTGTATCGCCCCGACGTGCCCTTCCAGGGCCCGGCGCAGGCCGCGCTCGCCGCACTGAATGAATTGCAGGCGGCCAACCTGCCCGTCCTCGTCCCGGAGAATGGCGCGGTCTATCCGACCACGCCCCTCGGCAACCGGCTGTTGCAGGCCGGCCAGCTGATCAAGTCGGCGCTGCCGGTGGAAGTGATCTGTCTCGATTCCGACGGCTGGGACCACCACGAGAGCCTGCCGACCTACATCCATCAGTCGCTGGCCGATCTGGCCGCATCCTTGAGCGCGTTCTACACCGACATGGGCACGCGCATGCAGCGCGTGACCGTGCTGGTGCACACCGAGTTCGGCAGGCGCGTGGCGCAAAATGCCTCGCTCGGCACCGACCACGGCACCGGCAGTCTTGCCTATCTCATGGGCGGTGGCGTCAACGGCGGTCAGGTCATCAGCAGCTGGCCCGGCCTGGCCCCGGCCGATCTCGAAATGGGCGAGGACCTGCGCATCACCACTGACCTGCGCACCGTGCTCGCCGAGCTCCTGAGCAAACGGCTGGTGGGCACCGACCTCGCGACCGTGTTCCCGGGCTTCGCCGGGCCCTACACGGCCAACGTCTTCGCGGCCTGATCGGTCGTGCGGCGGCGGTCGGGCGGTCGCGCGCACGCGGCGAGCCGCCCGGCCGTTCGATCGCGGCGCACGAGCTGTCGCTATTTTTTCGCGACCGCAGCGTCAGGGTCCGGCCCGCTACCATGAGGCGGCCTCTGCCGAAGTGCTGCCGGGTGCGCGGGTGCTTGCGCGCCGGGCCGATCCAGGCCTTGAGCGCTTCGAGGATGACAAAATTGTACTGCTTCGCCAGCCGCGCATCGACCACGCGGCATTCGAGACTGGCGTAGCACTTGTCGATCAACGGTGGCTCGACCCGTTTGGCCGGCCGCGGCGTGAGCCGGCACTTCGCGAACTTGTCGACGCGCCGCCCCGAGCAGCTGCCCACCGCCACCACCTTCCGGGCCAGCTCCACGGCGGGGATATTGATGACGCACTGCGGCGTGGCGGTCAGTGCGGCAAAGCTGTAGTTGCGGTGGCTCAGCACCATGCCGATCAGCGGCGGCACGAAATCCATCCTCGTGAGCCACGACAGGCTCATGACGTTCGCGCGCCCCTTGTACGCGGTGGTGACCCGCACCACCGGGCCGGGCTCGCGCAGGCCGTAGACCCTGGACGAGGGAAAGGATTTCTTCACGGTCTCCTCTCCTGTGGCACCGCGCGTCGAACCGCCCGATGCGCATCAGCGCCGCGCACCTCGACACCCCCCAGCCGGTCGACTGCGACGGCCGCGTCAAACGCGGTCCGCCTGCCGCTGCCTTGCGCGCGCAGGTAACCAGCGCAACAGCCCGAGACCCGCCAGCGCGGAGGCGACGGATGCCAGGAAGATGCCCAGTTTGGCGCTGTCGATCAGGCTCGTGTCGAAGGCCAGGTTGGCGATGAACAGCGCCATCGTGAAACCAATTCCGGCGAACAGGCTGCCGCCGGCCAGTAACCCCCAGCTGAGGTCCGCGGGGCGCCGCGCGATGCCCGCGCGCACCGCCAGCCAGCTGAATGTCACAACACCCATGGGTTTGCCGAGCGCAAAGCCGATGAACACCGCCAGCGTGACGGAATTGGCAAGATCACCCCACGACAGCGGCAACCCGGCATTGGCGAGCGCGAACAGCGGCATCACGACAAAACCGACCCACGGGTGCAGCGCGATTTCCAGCCGCTCGACCGGAGACAAGGTCTCGCGGGCGGCGATCTCGGCGGCCTGCAACGTGTTCCGATCCCGGGTGCTGCCGCTGCCGCCGTCGCTGGCCGGATGCGCGACGACCTGGTCGAGAATGGCATACAAACGTTCATCGCTGACCCATCGGCGGGCCGGTGTCATCAACCCGAGTATCACGCCAGTCACCGTCGCGTGGATCCCGGATGCATCCACGGCGAGCCACACGAAACTGCCGGCGAGGAAGTAGAGCGGAAACCCCCGGAAGCCGAGCCGCGCCATGGCGCGCACGAGTGCCACGCCCAGCGCCCCCAAGGCGAGCGCGCCCCAGGCGATATGACTGCTGTAGCCGATGGCGACGACAAGAATCGCACCGATGTCGTCAACGATCGCCAGCGACAGCATGAACACACGCAGGCTCTTCGGGATACCTGGCCCCAGAAGCGCCAGGCAGCCGATGACAAACGCGGTGTCCGTTGCCATGACCGTGCCCCAGCCTGTCTGGCCGGGCGCGCCCCATTGCAGCATCAGGTAGAACGCCGCGGGCACGAGCATGCCGCCCAAGGCAGCGGCAATGGACAGCGCGGCCATGCGCGGATTGCTGAGCTCGCCCAGAACCAGTTCGCGTTTGAGCTCCAGTGCGGCCAGGAAGAAAAACAGCGTCATCAACCCGTCGTTGATCCAGGCTCGCAACGAACGCGCATGCTCCCACGAGCCGACATGAAAACCGACCGGCAATTCCCACACGTCCAGGTACAGAGGCGCCCACGGAGAGTTGGACAGAACCAGCGCGGCAAGAGTAAACAACAGAAGCACGGCGCCGCCGGCGGCCTCGATGCGCAGGAACCATTCAAACGGCTTTGTCAGCCGATCGACAAGTTCCCTCGGCAGTCGAGCGATCTCGCTATTCACCGGCTGATCTCCACTCGTGACGGCAGGCGCAAAGGTTTTCCGTGGGCGTATCTGCCGGGCGCTGGCAGGTGACAGGATCAACGGTCCATCCACGAAGGATGGGCGAATGCCGGTGAACGTGAACGCATCCTAGACCTGTCCGGCGGCTGCGGCCAGCGCTGGGCGCAACGACCGCAGGGAATCCGTCTCTTCCAGGCGACTGCGGCTCATCAGCGCGTGAACGGACAGGCCGGTTCCTTCCTGCCGGTCGTTGATCACAGATAAGCCCGGTTAATTTGCTTATCTGGAGGAATGCGCAGACGATGGCCGGTGCGCCCGTTATTCCTCCCCGCAGTTGCGCGTGTTCTCGACCCCAACGGCAGTTTCTGCAGGCAGGGAGCAGTCACCCTCCCGGTGACACATCACACAAGGACATACCCATGCCGCAATTTGCGATTGACCCGCAGCAAACCGAGACCTCCGGCCGCAACCACAGCGACCGTCAGGCCGAACTGGCCGGGCAGCACTGGAACCGCGCCAGGTCGCAGGCGCTGGCCAGGGAAGAAGGCGTCGAGTTCAGCAATGGACACTGGGACGTCGTCATGTTCCTGCGCAGGCACTATCTGGAACACGGCTTGCCCGTCACGGCACGCTTTACCGCCAAGGCGCTCCGCAACCACTTCACGAAACGGGGAGGCAACAAGTACCTGTACCGGCTCTTTCCCGGTGGTCCGGTGACCCAAGGCAGCCGGCTCGCCAATGTCCGCACCCCCGCCTGCGCCACCGATCCGTCGTTTGGCACCCGCTATTAACGTCAAGGAGCACCCCATGAACCCAGACACCATCGTGATTCAGGAAACCGCCCTGCGCATCGACGCCGCCAATTGGGTTGCCACGGACTGCATGCCGCGCGATCAGGAACAGAGCCGCCGACTCCACGAGCCGGCGCGCATGGTCAACAGCATTGATCCGATCACCGGCCACGACATTGGCAATGTGGCCGGCCATCCGCACCTCATTGATGGCATCCTGACTGTCTACTTCGAATCCGCGAAGACCCACCAGACGTATCTGGACACGCCCTTCAATCACCCCTTCGCCCGCCTGCCGGGCAAGGCCTCCGTGGAAGGCGACCGCGGCGGGTAACACTGCGCGCATGTCCTTGTCCGCTCGCAGACGCGCGGTGGACGTTCCAACGCGACGCGGCCGCGAAATCGCGCGCAACGGGTCCGGCGCCGGCACCCCGGGGCCGATGCCAGCGGTGTCGGCTGGACGATCGCAGCGCTCGGCCGGTAGCGAACCGTTCCACCGTGTCTGTCTGGCCGTCGCTCGTGCGGCGTCGCGCTCTGAGGCGTTACCCACGGCCGGTTCAACCCGGCCAATCCCCAACCTACCGAGGAACGACAACATGGAAGGCATCAGTGACATCCGGATCATGGGCATCGACAGGAAACGCCCGCCGCGGGTGAGGAAGGAGCCCTATATCGACCTCTTCTTTCAGCTCACCCACAAGGCGCCCGTTGACTGGTGCCAGGATTTCGTGAGTGCCCAGCCCAAGATGGAATTCGCGGCGAGCATGAACACCGACGATTGCCTGTATATCCAGACCTGGGTGCGAACACCCGAACAGATCCCCGGTCACCTGCAAACCCTCAAGGCCTTGGTGGCGGCGTGCAACGCCCGCTACATCGAGGCCATTGAGGCCAGTGTGCGCGCTCGCGACAGCGACAGCGACAAGTTGCGCAACGAGGAAGGCCCGCAAGGACAGCTGAACCGCATCATCGCCGCGCTGGACTTCGGCGCGTAGCCCGACGGCTGCCGTCTCCGGCCGGTGGCCAGGCGGATTGGCGCCGCCTCGCGATGCGACACCCTGCGTGGCCGGTCCCCACCCCGCCGCCACGGCTGGAAGCAATCGCCGATCTCGCGGTGCACGCAAGGTCGTCAGCGGCACCTGACGCCCCGGGATGGCGACCCTGACCCCGGGCAGGCGATGGGGCACATGCGCACGTTGCCTCGTGGCGTTGAAACAAGGCAAGGCAATGGGCTATCGTCCGCCCATGAAGACCGAGCTGCTGGCCGCCGTCGACGCCGCGCTGGCCGGTGATTGGCAGCGCGCACACAACATCGCGCAGCAACACGAAAGCAACCCGCTCGCGTGCTGGCTGCATGCGGTGCTGCACAAGATCGAAGGCGACACCGGCAACAGCCGCTACTGGTATTCGCGCACGACACACACGTATGGTGAATTCGCCGACGCCAAAAAAGAGTTGGCGGCCATCAAACAGGAGGCGGAGCGCACCTAGCGAAAGACCCCGGGACTGCGCCCTGTTTGGAAATCGCCACCCGGATTTATTTCCGTCTCGCCGATGTGCTTGCGAACCACCGCCGTGCGCTCGAACCGGCGGCGCAACAACGGTGGCCGGACGGCCATCACGCCAGCGGCCAGCGTCTTGGCGGTACCCGCCAACCAAACGAACAGCGCGCGCACAGGCCCACCCGACGGCTCCACGGTATTACTGCGGTCGTCCCAACACCCTCTGCACAAACGCCGCACGTGTCTCCTTCGACCAATCGCGGTAGAAGCGCTCCGCGGGGCGCTGGTCCGGGCGCGTCAGATCCATCTCAATCCCCCACAGCGGCAGCACACTGTCGGGCAGGTTCGAATAACGCACATCGATCAGCACGGCGGGTTGCTGCGGATGAATTGCCACGTAGCCGTCCGATAGCGCCGTGAAACGCTGGATGTCGCGGGCCAGGATCGATTCGGGCGGCAGCCCCGGCACATCGCGATTCGGCACGAAGGCGGCGATGGACCCGCCGGCATAGGTGCGCGAAGCGCCCAGCAGCCCCGGGCGTATGGCGTCGACATGGTACGTCCCACCGGATTGATAGATGGAACGCCACAACATCAGGTTGCCAAGCGTCGGCTTGACTACGCCACGCTCGATGCGGTGGCCGCGGCTGGCCGCAAGCTCCTGCGCCATCGCATCGGCGCGCTGGTGCTGGAGGACGCCGAGCAGCAGATAAATGCTTGCCGCCGCGAGCCCGGCCAGCGCCGCGCTGCGCGCGCGCCGCCACCATGCCACGGCGACCGCAACGAGCAGCATCAGTGTAAACAACGGATCGATGACGGCGATGATGTGAAACGCGATGCGCTCGTTCACGAACGGCCACAGCAGGTAGGTGCCGTAGCTCGTGCAGGTGTCGAGGAATCCGCTCAGGCTGTAGCCGAGCAGCGCGAACAGGTACAGGCGCGCAAACGACAGGCGCTGCCGCAGGAACGGCCATAGCACGCCGCTGACCAGCAGCGCGCCCAGCGGTATGAACGCAAGCGCGTGCGTGAAGTGCCGATGGTATTCGACCGTCAACAGCGGATCACCCGCCGCACCAATCAGCACATCGGCATCGGCCGCCAGACCCGCGAGGAAACCAACCCCGGCGGCAAGCCGTGAATCCGTGCGCCGCGCGGCGCCGTGGGCCAGGGCCGCGCCCACCAAGCCGTGCGTCAGTATGTCCATGAGGCGATATTTTAGCGGCAGCGGGGCCGGTCGACGTCCGTCCTGCCGAAGCTACATCTGCTGGGCCTTCAGGAATCGCGTGATCTCGGCCATGACTTCCGGACCGTGCCCGACCAGCAGATGGCCACCGCTTGCGTAACCGACAAAGCGGGCGCGCGGAACCTGCGCGGCGATGTAACGCGCGGTCTCATGGGTGTCGTACAGATCGTCCCGGGCGCTGATCGTGAGCGTCGGCGCGCGGATGTGCTCGAGCGCAAAGGGTTCGAGCGACGCCATTACCTTGGCCTCGTTGAGCAGCCCGTTGCGGCGCCGACTCACCGGCAGGATGTGCTCGCGCACCAGCGTGACCGCGCCTTGGTCCCCGGGACTGGCGCCAGCCACCAGCGCCGGATCGGTGGCGAGCACCATACGCGTCACACTGTCGGGCGCGAGCCGGATCCAGGCCCAGAAGAGGAAATCCAGACGCAGGCCGATCGCGCGCAGGAACGCCACCGTGCTCGACGCCGCCGGCGCGCCCGGCGCATCGGCCCTGCGCGGCCGGTAGGCGGCCGGCACCACCAGCACCAATGCCGTCGCGCGCTCAATTTGCAGGGCGTCGAGCAGACAGGCATGGGCATCGGCCTGCGCGGCCGGCATGGCGTCGACCGGCAACGGGGTGCGCAGGTAGCCGAAGCGCGACACGGCGATGATGCGAAAGCCGCGCGCCGCGAGCGGCCTGGCGAAATCGAGGCCCTGATCGAATCCGCCGCCGGCGCCATGCACCACCAGCACCGGCGGACCCTGGCCGGCCACGGCGTATTCGATCGGGCCGCACGGCGTGTCGGCGATCTCGCTGCCGCGCGCGATTCGGGCGCGGGCCTGCTGGATGTCGCGCTGGTAGAAATACGTCACCGCGCCGAGCGCGATAACAACGGCACCCAGCACAACCACCGCCGCGTTGCGACAACGGATCGTTGCCATTCCTCGGGCAGCCATCGGCACTGATCTCCAACGCTTCGATGTTGAGTCCGCCCTCGCC
>CAZVUN010000020.1:31855-34626 GCA_964629975.1 uncultured Acidiferrobacteraceae bacterium
GCGATGCGGCGCTCCGGCAGGGTCAACGGCGGATCGAAGTAGCGACTCAGTATCCCGCGCCTGGCGCCTTCCTCGAGCCAGCGTGCCACCGAATAGGCGTCGCGCTCGTCCGGGGTGCGGCCGTCCTTGGGGTAACGGTTGCGAAAGATCGACGGATACACCTCGGCAATCACCGACACCCCTTGGGGCGGCTTCCAGCCGTCGACTGGCCAGAAGAACAGCCTGCTTCCCGCCTGGTCACGCAGAAAGCGCAGCCAAGGAATGCCGGCATGGGTGGATTTCGCGACTGAGCCCTGAACATCGAAATGAAACACGCTCTTGGCGGAGGACGTCCATTGCTCACACAACCGCAACGCGTTTGAAGGTCCTGCGCGCTCCCCCGCCGGCTTCGGGTGGCGGTCCCACCAGACTCCGTCCCGCACGAAGTCCACGTAACAATGCGGCTGATCGGTCGGCCAGTAACGGCAGAAGTCTGCAAGAAATGCCGGCCACGAGGCCAGCGCATAGCGTTCGAAATAGCTCAGTGGAAACGAGAAGCCGTGATCGATACCGATCAGCAGCGGTGCCCCGCGCTGCAGCTCCGCAAGCAACCAGTGCGCCAGCGCCCGGCGCGACCAGTTCCTCGCCGGGGGCGCTGGCCGCACCGGCCGCGGCTCGCGGTTCGGCGCTGCCACGTACACCTGCAAGCCCTTGAGGCGAGTCTCGGACGTCGCAGCGCCCGAATAGTCGATGCCGATGAAACGGTCAAAGTTCACGATGACGGTTTACTGAACGAACCCGGCCGCGATGTCGATGGTTCCTGCCAAACATCTCCTGATGGTCGGCGGTCAAGACGGTGGCCACCGCCGGCCGACCCCACCTATGCACCTTTCGCTTCAGGTACCGCAAAAGGTTCTGGTCACCACCTCGTGCGGCTCGGGCGGCTGGCGGTAACGCTCGTTCCCGGGCTGCTCGACATAGGGATTCTGCAACACCGCGTGCAGGGCGTGAAACGCGGAAAAATCCCCGCGGTCCTCCGCCGCGCGGATCGCTGCTTCGATTTGATGGTTGCGCGGGATGTACACCGGGTTCACCGCCTGCATGCTCGCCTGGCGTGCCTCATCACTTTGGGTTTCGCGCGTGAGGCGCGCCCGCCACCGCGCAAGCCAGGCATCGAACGACGCGGGCCGGGAAAACAGTGCCCGCGCCTGCTGATCACGCGCGCCTGCAGCGGCGCCCAGGCGCGAGAGGTGATAGAACGTGAGCGTAAAGTCCGCCTCGCTCTCGTCCATCGCATCGAGCAATGTCCCGATCAGGGCCCGGTCGTCCGCGTCGGAACCGGCGCCGGCCGTGAGGCCGAGCTTCGCACGCATGCCCGCGAGCCACGCGGCTTCATACTGTTCCTTGTAGGTTTCGAGATGCTGCTCGGCGATTCTCACGGCCGCGTCCGCCTCCTCCGCGAGCAATGGCAGCAGTGTTTCAGCGAGGCGAATCAGGTTCCACAGCCCGATGCCCGGCTGGCTGCTGTAGGCGTAGCGGCCCTGGCGATCGATCGAGCTGAACACGCGCTGGTGACGATACCCATCCATGAAGGCGCACGGCCCGTAATCGATGGTCTCCCCGGCGATCGACATGTTGTCGGTATTCATGACGCCATGAATGAACCCGAGCGTCATCCATTGCGCGATCAGCCGCGCCTGACGCGCGATCACCTGCGCGAGCAAGGCCCCGTACGGCTGCTCGGCAGCGACCAGATCCGGGTAGTTGCGCGCGATCACGTAATCGGCCAGCTTCTTCACCGCCGCGACATCCCCGCGCGCGGCGAAGTACTCGAACGTCCCCACGCGAATGAAGCTTCTCGCCACGCGCGTAATCACCCCGCCCGGCAGCGGGCGCTCGCGCGCGACCTTTTCACCGGTCGCCACCGCCGCCAGTGCCCGCGTGCTCGGCACGCCGAGCCGGTGCATCGCCTCGCTCACGAGGTATTCGCGCAGCACCGGCCCGAGCGCCGCGCGGCCGTCGCCGCCGCGGGAAAAGGCGGTGCGTCCGCTGCCCTTCAGCTGCACATCGAAGCGGGAGCCATCCGCAGTGCGCAGCTCGCCGAGCCAGAGCGCGCGCCCGTCGCCCAGCTGCGGCACGAACTGGCCGAACTGATGGCCCGCGTACGCCATCGCCAGCGGCTCGGCCCCGGCGGGCAGCGCGTTGCCGGAAAACACGCTCGCCAGCTCCGCATCACTGGCAGCGGCTACCGACATGCCGAGTGCCTGTGCCAGTTCAATATTGAACTTGATCAACGTGGGACCGGCCACCGGCGCCGGCTGCGCCCTCACGAAGAACGGCTCGCCCAGACGGACGAATTGATTGTCAAAGGGGATGTGGATCACGCGCTATTTGCCGGCCGCACCAAACCAGACGACAGTGTAGCCGAGCGCACGTTTATCAATTACCGGGAATTGCTGGGGGTAAGGCGACGGGGTCGGGCTTTGCGCGCAATTCCCGCCTGAGGTCGTGTGGTCATGCGCGCTTTTACGGGATGAACAGGCTGCTTATTGATCCGTCTTGCGCCGCTATTCTCTACCGGCACAGACGTGCTGGCCCGGCTGTGGAGCCGAGGGCTGCCCTCCCCTCCATGCGCCCCGGATCATGATTGGGCGGTCATCGCAACGCGGCGCATGCGGGGGCCGTTCGGGCCCGGCCGGGGCGCCAGCGCGTGCTTCGCCGCGGGTGGTGCGGCGCGGCGGTTTTTCGTAAGGTGTACGGCATGTGCTACTCGGCGATGGTGGAGCAGCGGT
>CAZVUN010000021.1:0-33768 GCA_964629975.1 uncultured Acidiferrobacteraceae bacterium
GCATCGTGGCGCGCGTGCAGGCGCTGCGGGTCAAGGAGCGCGCGCTCGGCGAGTTCGAGGTGCGCGTCGCGCCGGCGGCCGCCGGCTGGCGCGCGCAGCACCTGCAGCTGGTGCGCGAGGAGCTTCGCGTCACCGGCCACGGCGAATGGCGCGTGGCCGCGGGCGCGCACAGCAGCCGGGTCGAGCTCACGCTCGACAGCGCGGACGCGGGCAGGAGCCTTGCCGCCTTCGGGATGCCGGATCAACTGGCCGGCGGGCAGGCGCACGTATCCGCCAGCCTGTCGTGGCCGGGGACGCCGGCGGACTTCGAGGCGGCGCGCATGAGCGGGCGCCTGGAGCTGAGCGCCGAGAAGGGTCAGTTCCTGCAGGCCAAGCCCGGCGCGGCGCGGCTGTTCGGGCTCGTCGACTTCAGCTCGCTCGGGCGCTATCTGCAGCTCGACTTCTCGCCGATCTTCGGCAAGGGTTTCGTGTACGACGAGATCCGCGGCACGATCACGCTCGAGAGCGGCAACGCCTACACCCGCGACCTGCACGTCAAGGGGCCCGCCGCCGCGCTTAGCTTCGAGGGGCGCATCGGTCTCGCGGCGGAGGACTACGACATGGTGCTCGGGGTCGCCCCGCGCATCGGCACCGGTGTCACCCTCGGCGCCTACGCCGTGTTCGGCCCGCAGATCGCGCTCGCCGCCTTCGCGCTGCAGCAGCTGTTCAAGGAGCAGATCAGTGCCGGAACCCGCATTTTGTACGTGGTGAAAGGCCCGTGGCGCGAGCCGAGCGTGACGCGCGTGGCCGCGCCCGGGGCGAACGAGGCGGGCGCCGCGCCCTAGGACGCGTGCCGGCCTGGGCGCGCGATGTTATCCTAGCCGTATGCCGCGTCTGCTTGCTGTCCTGCTCGCACTTTTCCCGCTCACCTCACTCGCCGCGCCGCTCGCGCTCAGCGCCGAGGACTGGGCGCAGTGGCGCGCCGCGCGCATGCCGGCGCCGGGTCTGCCGGAGCTGCACGCGGCGCTTGAACGCGATGCGGCGAGCGTGCTGCTGGTGCGCCACGCGCACGGCGATGCCGCGGCACGCTGGGCGCAGGAGTTGCGCGACTGGCTGGTGGCGCGCGGCCTGCCGAGCGCGCGCATCGAGGTGCGCCCGGGCGAGCTGGCGGGCGAGCAACTCGAGCTCGAGGTGCAGCGGGGCGGGATAGGGCGCTGATGCGTATCGCGGCCATCCAGATGGTGTCCGGCGGCGCCGTGTCCGCCAACCTCGCGCAGGCGGCGGCGCTCATCGAGTCAGCCGCGCGCGCCGGCGCGCGCCTGGTGGCACTGCCGGAGAACTTCGCGCTCATGCCGCGCGATGACGCGGCGCGCGTGGCCGCCACCGAGGACGCGGGCGGCGGGCCCATCCAGGCGTTTCTCGGCGAGCAGGCGCGCCGGCACGGCCTGTGGCTGGTGGGCGGCACGCTGCCGCTGTGGAATGCCGATCGCAGCAAGGCGCGCGCCGCCTGCCTGCTGTTCAACACGCTGGGCGAATGCGTCGCGCGCTACGACAAGATCCACCTGTTCGACGTGAAGCTGCCCAACGGCGAGGCCTACCAGGAGTCGCGCGCCTTCGAACCGGGCGAGGACGTGGTGGTGGCGGACACGCCGTTCGGGCCGCTCGGGCTGGCGGTGTGCTACGACCTGCGCTTCCCGGAGCTGTTCCGGCGCATGAGCGCGCGCGGCGCACGGCTGTTCGTGGTGCCGTCGGCGTTCACCGCCCAGACCGGGCGGGCGCACTGGGAGGTGCTGGTGCGCGCGCGGGCCGTGGAGAACATGGCCTATGTCCTCGCCCCCGACCAGGGCGGGCGCCACGACAGCGGGCGCGAGACGCACGGTGACTCGATGGTGGTGAGCCCGTGGGGCGAGGTGCTCGCGCGCCAGGCGCACGGCCCGGGCGTGGTGCTCGCCGAATTCGAGCAGGCACGCCTGGAGAGCGTGCGCGCCGCGCTGCCGGCGCTCAACCATCGGCGGCTCACGGCATGAGCGGCGTGCTGGAGCAGGTGCGCGCGCAACTGCTGGCGCCGGCCGGCATCGGCGAGCGCGAGCTGGAACAGGTGTTCGGGCAGCTGCTGAGCGCGCGCGTCGATTACGCCGATCTCTATTTCCAGTACGCGCGCCACGAGTCCTGGTCGCTCGAGGAAGGGCGCGTCAAGTCCGGCAGCCACAGCATCGAACAGGGTGTGGGCGTGCGCGCGGTGAGCGGCGAGAAGACCGGTTTTGCCTATTCCGACGAGATCGTGCTGCCGGCGCTCGGGCAGGCGGCGGCCGCGGCGCGCGCCATCGCGCAGCACGGGGGCGCGGCGCCGGTGCCGGTCGCCTGGCGCGGCGCCGGCACGCGCGCCTTGTACCAGCCGACCGATCCGCTCGGTTCGCTCGACGATGCCGCCAAGGTCGCGCTGCTCGAGGGCGTTGAGCGCATCGCGCGCGCCGCCGACCCGCGCGTCAAGCAGGTCATGGCGAGCCTTGCCGCGGTGCACGACGTGGTGCTGATCGCGCGCGCCGACGGGGTGCTGGCGGCGGACGTGCGCCCGCTGGTGCGCCTCAACGTTACGGTGATCGTCGAGGCCAACGGGCGGCGCGAATCCGGCTCGCACGGCGGGGGCGGGCGTTTCAGCTACCAGTACTTCCTCGAGCAGGACCGCGCCGCGGAGTACGCGCGCGAGGCGGTGCGCCAGGCGCTCGTCAACCTCGAGGCCGGGGCGGCGCCGGCCGGTTCCATGGTGGTGGTGCTCGGCCCCGGCTGGCCCGGCATCTTGCTGCACGAGGCGATCGGTCACGGGCTCGAGGGCGACTTCAACCGCAAGGGCACCTCGGCGTTCTCCGGGCGCATCGGCGAGCAGGTCGCCGCGCGCGGCATCACCGTGGTCGACGACGGCACGCTGCCCAACCGGCGCGGCTCGCTCAACGTCGATGACGAGGGCACGCCCACGCAGTGCACCGTGCTGATCGAGGACGGTATCCTGAAGGGCTACATGCAAGACACGCTCAACGCGCGCCTCATGGGGGTGGCGCCGACCGGCAACGGGCGGCGCGAGTCCTACGCGCACATGCCCTACCCGCGCATGACCAATACCTACATGCTCGCCGGCCGCCACGACCCGGGCGAGATCATCAGCTCGGTCGACAAGGGGCTGTACGCCGTCAACTTCGGCGGCGGCCAGGTCGACATCACCTCCGGCAAGTTCGTGTTCTCGGCCGCGGAGGCCTACCTCATCGAGCGCGGGCGCGTGACCCGCCCGGTCAAGGGCGCGACCCTGATCGGCAACGGGCCGGACGTGTTGACGCGCGTGTCCATGGTCGGCAACGACCTGCGCCTCGACCCGGGAGTCGGCACCTGCGGCAAGGAAGGCCAGAGCGTGCCGGTCGGGGTCGGCCAGCCGACCCTGCGCATCGACGCGCTCACCGTCGGGGGCACGCAGGGATGAGCCGCGTCGCCCCGGCCGCGCCCGAGGGGCTGGCGCTCGAGCCGCTGCGCGAGCGGCTCGCGGCGGTGGCGCAGGCGGCGCTCGCCGAGGCCAAGCGCTTGGGCGCGACCCAGGCCGAGGCCGGCATCAATCTGTCGCAGGGCCTGGCCGTGACGGTGCGCCTGGGCGAGGTCGAGACCGTCGAGCACACGCGTGACAAGGGGCTGGGCGTGACCGTGTACTTCGGCACGCGCTCGGGGTCGGCCAGCACCACCGATTTCAGCGACGCGGCGGTACGCGATACGGTGCGCGCCGCCTGCTCCATCGCCCGCTACACGGCCGAGGACGACTGTGCCGGGCTGGCCGACCCGGAACTGCTGGCGCGCACGCTGCCGGACCTCGACCTGCATCATCCCTGGGCGCTCGGCGCCGACGCCGCGATCGAGCAGGCACGCGCCGCCGAAGGGGGGGCGCGCGACGTCGATGCGCGCATCCAGAATTCCGAGGGTGGCTCGGTCGCAACCCACGAGGGGCTCGATGTCTACGCCAACAGTCACGGCTTCCTCGGCACCGTTGCGACCACGCGCCACAGCCTGTCGGTCAGCGTGATCGCGCAGGACGACGCCGGCATGCAGCGCGACTACTGGTACAGCGTGGCGCGCGATCCGGCGGCGCTCGAGGGCGCCGCCGAGGTCGGCGTGCACGCCGCGCGCCGCACCCTGCGCCGGCTCGGGGCCCGCCAGCTGAGCACGCGCGCCTGCCCGGTCGTCTACGAGGCGCCGGTCGCCACGAGCCTGCTGTCGCACTTCGCCGGGGCGGTGCGTGGCACCAACCTCTACCGGCGCGCCTCGTTCCTGGTCGATGCCCTGGGCCAAGCGGTGTTCGCGCCGCACGTGCGTATCCACGAGCAGCCGCACCTCAAGGGCGCGCTCGGCAGCGCGGCGTTCGACGGCGAGGGTGTTGCCACCCAGGCGCGCGATCTGGTGCGCGACGGGGTGCTCACCGGCTACGTGCTCGACTCGTATTCGGCCCGCAAGCTCAAGATGCGCAGCACCGGCAACGCCGGCGGCGTGCACAACCTCACCCTCGACCCCGGCCCGCACGACCTGGCCGGCCTTCTGCGCCTGATGGGCACGGGGCTGCTGGTCACGGAGCTGATCGGCTTCGGGGTCAATCTTGTCAGCGGCGACTACTCGCGCGGTGCGGCCGGCTTCTGGGTCGAGGGTGGCGAGATCCAGTACCCGGTCGAGGAGATCACCATCGCCGGCAATCTCAAGGACATGTTCCGCGGGCTGGTGGCCGTCGGCAACGACGTCGACGCGCGTGGCAACATCCGCACCGGCTCGATCCTCATCGAGCAGCTGACCGTCGCCGGAAACTGACGTCGCAAGTTTCAAGTTCTTGGGGTTGTCGCTGCGGTTTTAGCGGCTAAAGTCTGGGGGCGACCGCGTGTCGCCCCAAACCAGAAACGCGCAACCGCAAACCCGAACCTCGACCGTTGCCCATGGCCCGCGCCCGCCGCCCGCGAAAGCCCGACCCCCTCAAGCTCGTGCTGGCCGCGCTCGCGGTCGGGGACAGCGCGCGCGTGCGCGCTATCCTCGCGCCGCTGCACGCCGCGGACATCGCGCGCGTGCTCGAGGGCCTCGCGCCCGACAGCCGTCCGGCGGTGTGGCGCGAGGTCGCCACCGAGCAGCTCGGCGAGGTGCTGCTCGAACTGCCGGAGGCGGTGCGCGCCGACCTGCTCAAGCTGCTCGATGACCGCACGCTCGTGGCGGCGGCGCGGTCCATGGACGTGGACGACATCGCCGACCTGATCCCGGAGCTGTCGGATGAGGTCATCGCCGAGATCCTGTTTGCGCTCGACAAGCAGGATCGCCAGCGGCTCGACGCGGTGCTGTCCTACCCCGAGGACACCGCGGGCGGACTCATGAACGTCGATGCCGTGACGGTGCGCGAGAACATCACCCTCGAGGTGGTGCTGCGCTACCTGCGCCGGCGCGGCGAGCTGCCCGAGCACACCAACAGCCTGTTCGTGGTCGATCGCAACGATCGCCTGGTCGGTGTGCTGTCGGTTGCCCGGCTCCTCACGGCAGACGTGACGGCGCGCGTGGCGCAGCTCATGGAGCGCGAGGTCATGAAGTTCCCGGCCCTCACCCCCGACCGGGAGGTGGCGGCGGCCTTCGAGCGCTACAACCTGATCTCGGCGCCGGTCGTCGACGAGAGCAACCGCCTGCTCGGGCGCATCACGATCGATGACGTGGTGGACGTCATCCGCGAGCAGGCCGACCGCGCCATCATGGCGCCCGCGGGCCTGTCGGAGGCGGAGGACATCCTGGCACCGGTCGTGCGCACCAGCCGCCGGCGGGTGCCGTGGCTCGGCATCAACCTGGTGACCGCCTTCATTGCCGCCTCGGTGGTGGCGCTGTTCGAGCAGACCATCGAGAAGGTCGCGGTGCTGGCGGTAATGATGCCGATCGTTGCCGGCATGGGCGGCAACGCCGGGACCCAGACGCTCACCAGCGTGATCCGCGCGCTCTCCCTGGGGATCGTGACCGAGGCCAACGCCCGGCGCGTGCTCGTCAAGGAACTGCTGGTCGGGGCATTCAATGGCCTCATCTTCGCGGTGACGGTCGCGCTCATTACCGTGGTGTGGCACCGCAACTACCTGGTGGGGCTGGCGATTGCGATCGCGATGGTGGTCAACCTGGTCTTTGCCGCGCTCTCCGGGGTCGCCATCCCGCTGCTGGTGCGGCGTTTCGGCGTCGATCCGGCGGTGGCCAGTGGCGTCATCCTGACCACCGTCACCGACGTCGTGGGGTTTTTCGCGTTTCTCGGCCTGGCGACACTGTTTCTGCTGTGAACACGGGGGTACCGCAGGGGGCGGAAATCCTGCCGCCGGTCGGCTGATTTTGGCAACCGATCGGCGGTATGCCATATTTGGGACATCCGGGGCAGACAGCCGTTCGGGCCATGCTTGCCAACATCATGCAGCTCCTCACACAGGCGGTCCGCGACCAGTGTTGCGTCGCGATCCGCTACCACGACCAGCGCCAGGTGCGCGTGGTCGAGCCGCATGCCATCTACTCCAATGATCGCGGCGAGCTGGTGCTGGACGGCTTTCAGACGCGCGGTTTTTCCGCCTCCGGCCGGCCGCCGCCGTTCTGGCGGCCGTTCCGGCTGAAGAAGATCTCGGCCATCACGGTGCTCAAGGAGCGCTTCGAGCCGCGCATCGCCGAGGGCTTCAGCCCGAACCGCCTCAAGTACCGCAACGGCTGTGTCGCCATCGTCGCGGATCGGCGTCCGGCGTTTCACTATCCCACCCAGCACTCCGACATGGGCCCGTTCCTGCCCGAGGGCACGCGCCGCAGCTGAGCCGCGCCTACGCGGCGTCGCTGGCGTTGAGCGCCTCGGTGGCGGCATGCACCGCCAGGGCGTGGCGTTCCTTCATGATGCGGGCGACCGCGCGCTTGAGTGTCGCCACACGGCTGGCACGCACGATTTTCTTGATCTCGAGCAGCCGTGCCGGATGCATGCTGAACTCGGTGAGCCCGAGCCCGAGCAGCAGGCGCGTGTAGCGCGGGTCGCCCGCCATCTCGCCGCACATCGCCACCGGAATGCGCGCCTTGCGGCCGGCCTCGATGGTGAGGCGGATCAGGCGCAGTACCGCCGGGTGCAGCGGGTCGTAGAGGTAGTTGACCGCGTCGTCGACACGGTCGATGGCGAGCGTGTACTGGATCAGGTCATTGGTGCCGATCGAGAAGAAATCCAGGTACGGCGCGAACAGGTCGGCCGACACCGCCGCCGCCGGTACCTCGATCATGCCGCCGATCGGGATGCGCGGGTTGAACTTCTCGCCGGCGCGCTTGAGCTCGGACTTGGTCTGGTCGATGAGATCGAGCACGCGAAACAGCTCGTCCTGGCTCGACAGCATCGGGATCATCATGCGCACGCGCCCGAACGCCGAGGCGCGCAGGATGGCGCGCAGCTGCGGGCGGAACAGCGCGGTGTCGTGCAGGCACAGGCGCACCGCGCGCAGGCCGAGCGCCGGGTTGACCGCCACCGGGGCGTTGCCGTCGGCGCGGCCGCCGTCGACCTGCTTGTCGGCGCCGAGGTCGAGGGTGCGGATGGTGACCGGCTTGCCGCGCAGCGCGCGCGCCACCTTGATGTAGGCGCGCAGCTGCTCCTCCTCGTTCGGCCCCTCCGGGCGGTTCATGAACAGGAACTCGGTGCGGTACAGGCCGATGCCGTCGGCGCGCGCCGCCAGCGCCGCTTTCACGTCGGCCGTGAGCTCGATGTTGGCATGCAGCCCGATGCGCTGCCCGTCGCGCGTCAGCGCCGGGCTCGAGCGCAGGCGGTTGAGGGCGCGCCGCTCCTCGGCGATGCGCTTCTGGCGCGCGCGATACTCAGCGAGTGCACGGGCGTCCGCCCCGATGAGGATCAGGCCGCGCTTGCCGTCGACCACCAGCTCCTCGCCGTGGCGCACGTAGTGGGTGGCGTTGTGCGCCGAGACGATCGCCGGGATGCCGAGACTGCGCGCCAGGATCGCGGTGTGCGAGATCGGGCCGCCGAGATCGGTGACGAAGGCGCGTACCCGGTGGTGCTTGAGCAGCACGGTGTCGGCGGGCGTGAGGTCGTTGGCCACGACGATCTCCCCGGCGCGCATGCCGTCGTGCTGGTCGTGGTCCTGCATCAGCAGGTTGCGCAGGATGCGGTCGACCACCTGCTGCACGTCGATCTTCTTGTTGCGCAGGTACGGGTCGTCCATCTTCTCGAACATCGCCACCAGCTGGTCGGCCTGCTGCTTGAGCGCCCACTCGGCGTTGTGCTGCTTGCGGCGAATGGTGTCGAGCGGCGCCACGCTGATCATGCGGTCCTCGAGGATCAGCAGGTGCGTGGTGATGAAGCTCGCCGCCTCGGCCGGCGCGTTGGCCGGGATGTGGGCGCGGATGCTCTCGAGCTGCGCGCGCGCGGCCTGCACGGCGCCGGTGAAGCGTGCCACTTCGGCCTCGACCTGGTTGCGCATCACGTTGTATTCGGGGATGTCGGGCAGCTCCTGGCGCATCACGAAGGCCTTGCCGATGGCAATGCCGTCGCTCACCCCGAGTCCGTGCAGCGCCAGCATCACTGATCCTCGTCGAAGCGGTTGGCGATGAGCGCGGCGAGCGCCTCGAGCGCCTTGGCCTCGTCGCGGCCGTCGGCACACAGCTCCAGCTCCGAGCCCTTGCCGGCGGCGAGCATCATGATGCCCATGATGCTCTTGCCGTTGATCTCCTGGCCGTTGCGGCGCAGCACGATCTCGCTCGCGAACTCCGCGGCCAGGCTCACGAACTTGGCCGAGGCGCGCGCGTGCAGCCCGAGCTTGTTGACGATCGTGACCCGCCGGCACTTCACTTGCCGGCCTCCTTGCGCGCCTGCTCGGTGCGGGCCGCGCACACGATGCCGCCGCAGCCGCCGGACAACGCCTTGTCGATCAAGTCGTCCATCGGCAGGTCGCGGTAGTTGAGCGCCTTGAGCAGCATCGGCAGATTGACGCCGGTGATGAGCTCGATGCGTCCGCGCTCGAGCAGCGTGCAGGCGACATTGGTGTGGGTCGCGCCGTAGACATCTGCCATGATGAGCGCGCCCTGGCCCTGGTCGATGCGCGCCAGGTGTTGCTCGAGCAGCGCCTGAATCTGTTCCGGGGTCTGGCGGTAGGTGACGCCCACGGCGGCGAGTTGCGGCGGCATCGCGCCGAAGGTGTGGGCGGCGGCATCGACCAGCGCCAGGGCCAGGTCGTTGTGGGCGAGGATCAGCAGTCCAATCATAGGGGATTCCTCCTACTGCCCCGCGGCCGCATCCGCGGCGGGGCAGGGGGGTGAGGTTCATTTGAGCTCGCGGTGGCGTATCTGCGTCTTCATGCCGCGCGCGGCGAAGTGCTGGGCGAGCCTGTGCACCATGTACACCGAGCGGTGTTGCCCGCCGGTGCAGCCGATGGCGATGGTGAGGTAGGACCGGTCGGCGCGCTCGAAGCTGGGCAGCCACTTCTCGAGGAAGGCGGTCAGTGCGGCGAACATCTCCTGCACCTCGCGGTGGTCTTCGAGGAAGCGGATCACCGGTTCGTCGAGCCCGGTGTGGCGGCGCAGCTCCGGTTGCCAGTACGGGTTCGGCAGGCAGCGGATGTCGAACACGTAGTCGGCGTCGAGCGGGGTGCCGCGCTTGTAGCCGAAGGACTCGAACAGCAACGTGATGCCGGCGGATTCCGCGCCGCGCGCGAAGCCGAGCACCTGGCTGCGCAGGTCCTGGGGGCGCATGTGCGAGGTGTCGATGCGCAGCGTCGCGGCGAAGGCGAGCGGCTCGAGCAGGGATTTCTCCAGGCGGATCGCCTCGGGCAGCGAGGTGTGGGCATCGAGCATCGGGTGCGGGCGGCGGGTTTCCTTGAAGCGCATCACCAGCACCGACTCCTCGGCCTCGAGGAAGATGATGCGGTAGTCGATGCCGAGCCCGCGCAGGCGTTCGAGGGTGGCCGGCACCTCGGCAAGGAACGCGCGATTGCGCGCATCGATGCTGATGGCGACGTGCCTGAGCGCCGGTTCGCGCGTCGTGCCGAGCTGTTCGGCGAAGTGCGGCACCAGCGCCGCCGGCAGATTGTCGATGCAGTAGAAGCTCGCGTCCTCGAGCGCCTGCAACGCGATGGTCTTGCCCGAGCCCGACAGGCCGCTGACGATGACGAAGCTCATTCGCTGTCGGCGGTGTGGGTGCGCTTCATCATGGCCTGCTGGCGCTTGATGAAGTCCTCGAGCGGATTGATGCCCCACACGCGCAGGATATAGGCGCGCGTGGCGGCCTCGACCAGCACCGCGAGGTTGCGGCCGGCGCCGACGTACAGCGTCACCTCGGGGACGTCGACGTCGAGGATGCGCCGCGTCTTCTGCTGCGCCTGCAGGCGGTCGATCTTGCTGAACTTGCCGCGCTGGATCTGTTCCATGCGCACGATCAGGTGCAGCTTCTTCTTGTGGCGGACCGCGGTCTCGCCGAACATCAGGCGCACATCGAGGATGCCGAGGCCGCGCACCTCGAGGTAGTCGGACAGCAGGTGCGGGCACTGGCCGACCAGCACGTCGGGGCCGACGCGCACCAGCTCCACGGCATCATCGGCGATCAGCCGGTGGTTGCGCGACAGCAGCTCGAGCGCGAGCTCGCTCTTGCCGATGCCGGATTCGCCCGTGATCAGCACGCCCATGCCCATGACCTCCATGTACACGCCGTGCACGGTCATGCGCGGGGCGAGCGCGCGCGTGAGGAAATACTGCAGGTGGTCGATGACGACCGGGCTTGGCAGCGCCGAGGTGAACAGCGCGAGCCCGTACTGGTTGGCCGGGCGCGTGAGCTCGGTCGCCGGCCGGCGGGCGCCGGCCACGATCACCGCCGCGGTGGTCTTGCAGGTGAACACCTCCTCGAGCAGGTCGCTGCGCTCGGCCGGGCGCAGCGACTTGAGGTAGGCCAGTTCCTGGCTGCCGATCACCTGCACGCGATTGGGGTGGATGCGGTTAAGGTGTCCGACCAGCGCCATGCCAGGGTACTTGGCGGTGGTCGGTTCGAGCAGCCGGTCCTGGCCGGTTTCGCCCGCCAGCCACTTGAGCTTGAGGGCGGCGGCCTGTTGCTCGAACAGGTCTTTGACCGTGACGATCGGGGTCATGAAGTGAGGCTCGCGGGTGCGCGCTGACGACGCGCATTATAGAGACTGGCGCGGGAATTTTCCCCGCCGCCGCCGGGCGGCGCTCGCCCCTAGCGGGCGGGGCCGGCGCGGTGGTTCGAGGTCTTTTCCTTGTGGCGAATGACCTGGCGATCGAGCTTGTCGGCCAGCGCGTCGATCGCGGCATACATGTCGCTGCCCTCGGCCGCCGCGTGCAGGGTGGCGCCCTTGGCGTGCAGGGTGGCCTCGGCCAGGTGGCGGGTCTTCTGCACCTGCAAGACCACGTTGGTGGTGGTGAGGTGGTCGAAGTGCTTGTGGATGCGCCCGAGCTTGTCGTGGCAGTACTGGCGCAGGGCCTCGGTGACCTCGAGCTGCTGGCCGGTGACGGTAATCTGCATGCCTAGGTCCCGGCCGGCTTGCGCGTGTCGACCAGCGACTTGCGCTGGCTGGAGGGCGGGATGTTCATGGACTCGCGGTACTTGGCGACGGTGCGCCGCGCCACGTTGATGCCCTGCTTGGCGAGGATCTCGGCGATCTTGCTGTCGCTGATCGGCTTGGTGGGCGATTCGCTCTCGAGCAGCTTCTTGATGAGCGAGCGGATCGCCACCGCCGAGCAGGTACCGCCATCGGCGGTCGACACGTGGCTCGAGAAGAAGAACTTGAGCTCGATGATCCCGCGCGGGGTGAGCATGTACTTGTTGGTGGTGACGCGCGAGATGGTCGACTCGTGCATGCCCACGGCCTCGGCGATGTCATGCAGCACGAGCGGCTTCATCGCCTCCGGGCCATGGTCGAAGAAGGCACGCTGGCGGTCGACGATCATGCGCGCGACCTTGAGCAGCGTGTCGTTGCGCGAGGTCAGGCTCTTGATGAACCAGCGCGCCTGCTGCAGGTTGTCCTGCAGGTAGCGGTTCTGCTGGCTCGAATCGCCGCGGTGGATCATGCGCTCGTACAGGCGGTTGATACGCAGCCGCGGCGCGATGTCGGGGTTGAGGTCGGCGCGCCACACGCCCTTGACCTTCTTGACGATGACGTCCGGCACCACGTAGGCCGCCTGGCTGGCCTGGATGCTGGCGCCGGGGCGCGGGTTGAGGCGCTGGATCAGCTCGATCGCATGTTGCAGCACCTCGGCCGGCAGCTTGAGCGCGCGGCGCAGTTGCGTGTAGTCGCGTGCGGCGAGCAGCGCCAGGTTCTCGCTGGTGGCGATGCCGCACGCCTCGGCATGATACGGGGTGGAGGCCGGCAGTGCGCGCAGCTGCAGCTGCAGGCACTCGGCCAGGTTGCGTGCGCCCACCCCGACCGGCTCGAAGTTCTGGATCTGGTGCAGCACCGCCTCGATCTCGTCGAGCTCCGGGGCGTCGGCGGGACCCAGCGCCTGCTGGATCTCCTCGAGCGTGACGCTCAGGTAGCCGTCCTCGTTGATCGCGTCGATCAGCGCCATGGCAATGGCCTGGTCGCGTTCCGACAGCGAGGTCATGCGCATCTGCCAGCGCAGCCGGTCGCGCAGCGTCTCCGGCAGGCTGTTGCGTGCCTCGATATCCGGCAGGTCATCGTCGCCGCTGCGCGCGCTGCTGCTCGCGGTGGGCAGGTCGAAGCTGTCGCCCCAGTCCTCGTCGGCGCCGATGTCGGCGTCGCCCAGGTCGGCATCCGCACCGACCTCGGGCAGCTCCGGTGCCTCGGTGTCGTCGCCCGTGGCGGCCTCGCCGCTCGCGGTCTCGGCCATCTCGCGCTCGGTCTCGCGCTCCTCGGCCTTGAGCGCGTCGGCGGTCTCACCCTCGGCCTCGCCCTCCTCGAGCAGCGGGTTGCTCTCGAGCGCCTCCTGGATCTCCTGTTGCAGCTCCACGGACGACAGCTGCAGCAGGCGGATCGCCTGCTGCAGCTGCGGCGTGATGGTCAGGTGCTGTCCGAGACGGAGGTCGAGGGACTGCTTCATGGCGCTGCGCTGGTTTGTACTTGCCCGGGTGGCGACACCGTTGGCGCCGCCGGCCTTTATCTACGTGGAAGTGTAGCCCAAATTGCCACCGCGGCGGGGGCGCCGCGCGCGGGTCTAGAGGCGGAAATCCGCGCCCAGGTAGACCCGCTTCACGTCCTCATTATAAAGGATGTCGGACGGGGTGCCGGCGGTCAGGACCTGGCCGTCGGCGAGGATGTAGGCGCGATCGCAGATGGTGAGCGTTTCACGCACATTGTGATCGGTGATGAGCACGCCGATGCCGCGGCGCTGCAGGTCGCGGATCAGGTTCTGGATCTCCAGCACCGAGATCGGGTCGACACCGGCGAACGGCTCATCGAGCAGGATGAAGCGCGGCTCGGTGGCGAGCGCACGCGCAATCTCGACGCGCCGGCGCTCCCCGCCCGAGAGGCTGATACCGAGCGCCTGGCGGCGTTCGGCCACGTGCAGGTCGTGCAGCAGCTGCTCGAGACGCGCGCGGCGCTGCGCCGCGCTGAGATCGCTGCGGGTCTCGAGGATCGCAAGGATGTTGTCCTCGACCGAGAGCTGGCGGAACACCGACGGCTCCTGCGGCAGGTAGCCCACGCCGAGGCGCGCGCGCCGGTGCATCGGCAGGCGGCTCAGGTCGGTGTCGTCCAGGTGGATGCTGCCCCCGTCCATCGGCACGAGCCCGACGAGCATGTAGAAGCACGTGGTCTTGCCGGCGCCGTTCGGCCCGAGCAGGCCGACGATCTCGCCGCTCTTCACCTCGAGGCTGACGTCGCGCACGACGGTACGACCCTTGTACTGCTTTTGCAGGTGTTCGGCGCGCAGCAGGCTCATGGCGCGGAGGTCGCCGAGCGCGGCTGCAACACGGCGTGCACGCGCGGTGCGTCCGGCGCGTTGCCGGCGCGCGCCTGCAGGACCTTGGCGGTGACGTCGTAGTGAATCTCGGCGGCGGTGAGCAGGTCCTCGCCCTGGCGCGCGCTCGCCGGGTTGCCGAAGGCGTGGATCTGCTCCGGGCGCCTGGCGCGGCCGCGGATCTCGACGCGCTCGCCGCGCAGCTCAAGATCGCCCTGGCGCACGACCACATCGCCACGGTACACGGCGACACCGGTCTTCTCGTTGACCTCGACGCTGCGCGCCCGCACCTCGATCGGCTGCTCGCGCTCGGGCGTGGCGGCGAGCGCAACGTGGGCGGCGGTCAACAATACCAGCAACGCGAGCGCGCCACGCCCGTGCCCCTGGCGAAGCGGTGGTGGGTGTTCAGGGGCGCTCATGGTTGCGTTTGGTCGGCGGTTCTTCCAGTTGCATGCGCATGCTGTCGGTGCGGATCTCGGCGGCGGCCCCCTGCGGGTCGCGCCCGCGCGCCATGTGCACATCGCCGCTCAGCAGGATGTCGCGACTGTCGCCCGGGATGCGGCCGCGGCGCGCGCGGGTGTGGGTGGGGGCGAGGCCCGCGCGGTACTGGATGAGGTACGGCTCCTCGAGCTCGGTGCTGTCGTCGTCGGGGAAATGCGTCACGCGCCGCGCCGACAGCTCGTAGAGCTTCACGCCCCGGGCATCGACCGCGACGGTGGTGATGTTCTCGGCCGTGTAGTCCGGTTCGTGGCGCGCGAGCGGCGCGCGCGCGGTCTCGCCCGGGGTGAAGCTGCGCGGCAGCCACCACGACAGCGCGGCGATGGTGAGCAGCGCCGCGGCGATCGCCAGCTTGCTCCAGTCGAAGCGCGCCATGGCGTCAGCGGTTGCTGCCGCCGGTCAGGTACTTGAGCATCTCGGCCTCGTAGCTGCCCTGCGCGTGCATGATCATCTCGCAGGTCTCGCGCCCGGCCCCCTTGCCGCCGGGGCTCGGCGTGACCCAGTGGGCGTGCTGCTTGACCAGCGGGTGGGCATCGGCGACGGCGATGGCGAGGCCGACCTCCAGCATGATCGGCAGGTCAACGACGTCATCGCCGACGTAGGCGCTCTGTGCTGCGCTCAGCCCGAGCTTGGCCATGAGCTCGCGGAACACCGGCAGCTTGTCGACGCAGCCCTGGTAGACGTGCTCGATCCGAAGGTCGCGCACGCGGTGCTCGACCACGCGCGAGGTGCGCCCGGTGATGATGGCGGCGGCGACCCCGTTGCGTTGCAGCATCTTGATGCCGTGGCCGTCCTTGGAGTTGAAGGCCTTGTACTCCTGCCCGTCGTCGCCGATGATCAGGCGCGCATCGGTGAGCGCCCCGTCGACGTCGAACACCACGAGCTTGACGCGCGCGGCCAGCGCCAGCACCTCGGCCGGCACCTCGAAGGCCGGCGCCAGCGACGGGGTGCGTACACCCGCGTTCGCCATCACATCACCCCGGCGCGCAGCAGGTCGTGCATGTTGAGCGCCCCGAGCACGCGGCCCTCGGCGTCGACCACGAACAGCCCGTTGATCTTGAGCGACTCCATGAGCTTCACGCTCTCGGCGGCCAGCAGGTCGGGGCGCGTGACCTTGGGATTGCGCACCATGACGTCGCGGATCCGGGCGCGGTACACGTCGACCTCGCGGTTGAGCAGGCGGCGCAGATCGCCGTCGGTGAGGATCCCGACCAGGCGCTCGCCGCTGTCGATGACGCCGACCATGCCGAGCCCCTTGCCGCTCATCTCGAGCAGCGCCTCGCGCAGGCTGGCGTCCTCGCCGACCAGCGGGACCTCGGGGCCCTTGTGCATGACGTCGGCGACATACAGCAGCAGGCGCCGGCCGAGGCGGCCGGCCGGGTGCGAGCGCGCGAAGTCCTCGCGCGTGAAGCCGCGCGAGTGCAGCAGCGCCACCGCGAGCGCATCGCCGAGGGCGAGCGCCGCCGTGGTGCTCGTCGTCGGGGCGAGGTTGTGCGGGCAGGCCTCCTTGTCGACCGCGGCGTCGATCACGGCGTCGGCCTGGCGCGCCAGGGTGGAGCGCAGGTTGCCGGTGAGCGCGATGAGCCGCACGTCCATGCGCTTGATGACCGGCAGGATGGTGAGGATCTCCTGGGTCTCGCCGGAGTTCGACAGCGCAAGCAGCACGTCGCCGGGCTGGATCATGCCGAGATCGCCGTGCGAGGCCTCGCCCGGGTGCACGAAGAACGCCGGGGTGCCGGTGCTCGCGAGCGTGGCGGCGATCTTGCCGGCGATGTGGCCGCTCTTGCCCATGCCGGTGACCACCACGCGCCCGCGGCATTGCAGGATGATCTCGCAGGCGCGGGCGAACTGCTGATCGAGGCGCCGCGCCAGCGTCGCGAGTGCCTCGGCTTCGAGTTCGAGCACGGAACGGCCCAGGACCTCGAAGGCGACGGCGTCGGTCATGGTGGCGATTTCGGGGCGCAGGGCGATCGGGTAATCTTGCCGGCAGTATATCAAAGGACTGTCACGCCCCGGTGCAAGCAATCGGTCTACAGAGTGTCCTGATCCTGCTGGGCGTGGCGGTGGTGCTGGTGGCGCTGTTCCGCTACCTGCACCTGCCGCAGGTCCTCGCCTATCTCACCGCCGGCGTGCTGGTCGGGCCCTCCGGTTTCGGCTGGATCCCCGGCGCCCAGGCGGTCCAGCACCTGGCGGAATTCGGTCTGGTGTTCCTGCTGTTCACGCTCGGCCTCGAGTTCTCGCTGCCCAAGCTGCTGGCGATGCGCACCATCGTGTTCGGCCTGGGCGGCGCGCAGGTGATCATCACCAGCGTGGCGTTCGCCGCGCTTGCCTGGCTGCTCAACGTGCCGATCGAGGGCGCCATCGTGATCGGCGCGATGTTCGCCATGTCCTCGACGGCGATCGCCATGAAGCAGCTCACCGAACAGCTCGAGCAGAACTCGCGCCACGGGCGTCACGCCCTCGGGGTGCTGCTGTTCCAGGACCTGGCGGTGGTGCCGTTCCTGATCCTGGTGCCGGCGCTCGGCGGGGCCGGCGGCGAGCAGCCGCTCGCCGTGACACTCGGTGCGGTGCTGCTCAAGAGCGTGGTGGTGCTGGCGGTGATCCTGCTCGCCGGGCGCTGGCTGCTGCGGCCGTTGCTGCACGAGGTGGCCTCGGCGCGGCTGCGCGAGTATTTCCTGTTCACCGCGTTGCTGCTCACGCTCGCGGCCGCCTACCTGACCGAGCGCGCCGGGCTGTCGCTCGCGCTCGGGGCGTTCATGGCCGGCATGATGCTGGCCGAGACCGAGTACCGCCACCAGCTCGAAGGCGACATCGCCCCCTTTCGCGACATCCTGCTCGGGCTGTTCTTCGTCACCATCGGCATGATGCTCGATACCGGCGTGTTCCTGCGCCACGGGCCGCTGGTGGTGGCGCTCGCGCTCGGCATCCTGCTGTTCAAGACGGTGCTCATCACGGTGCTGGCGCGCCTGTTCGGCATCGAGACGGGCGTGGCGCTGCGCACCGGCCTCGTGCTGTCGCAGGTCGGCGAGTTCGCCTTCGCCCTGCTGCTGCAGGCCGAGCGCTATGCGCTGCTCACCGTCGAGGTCACCCAGGTGGTGCTGTCCACGGCGATACTGACCATGCTCGCGGCGCCGCTCGTGATCCGCCATAACGGTGCGCTCACGCGCCGCCTGGTGCCGAGCTACCGGCGTACCCGCCAGAGCAATCTCGAGGTGATCCGCGCCGAGGCCGCGCACGCCGACCGGCACGTGATCATCTGCGGCTACGGGCGCAGCGGCCAGAACCTCGGCTACATGCTCGAGCAGGAGGGCATTCCGCACGTGGCGCTCGACCTCGATCCGGTGCGCGTGCGCGATGCGCGCGACGCCGGCCGCCCGGTGCTGTACGGCTACGGCGACCGGCGCGACGTGCTCGAGGCGGCGGGGCTGGCGCGGGCCCGGGCGCTCGCGGTGAGCTTCAACAACGTGGGTGCGGCGCTCAAGATCCTCGAGATCACGCGCCTGGTGCGCCCCGACATGCCGGTGATCGTGCGCACCATGGACGACGCGGATCTCGAGCGCCTGATGGCCGCCGGCGCCACCGAGGTGGTGCCGGAGAGCGTCGAGGGCAGTCTGATGATGGGTTCGCACCTGCTGCTGCTGCTCGGTGTGCCGATGTCGCACGTCGTGCGCCAGGTGCGCGCCGCGCGCGCCAGCCGCTACCGCATGATGCGCGGCTTTTTTCACGGTCAGGATGCCTTCGAGGAGAAGGAGGGCGCGGCCTACCACGAGCGGCTGCACTCCATCATCCTGCCGCCGACGGCGAGCGCCGTCGGCAAGCGCATCGAGGAGCTGCATCTGGAGGAGATCGGGGTCACGGTGAGTGCGGTGCGCCGCGGCGGCATTCGCGGGCCGGAGCCGGGACCGGAAACGCAACTGATCGGCGGCGACGTGCTGGTGCTGTTCGGTACGCCCGAGGCGCTCGCGCAGGCCGAGCAGCGTCTGCTGGCCGGCTGAGGCGGGTGAGGCGCTTTCACGATCACTTCTCCGCCCAGGCGGCCGACTACGCGC
Organism: uncultured Acidiferrobacteraceae bacterium; assembly: GCA_964629975.1. Lineage (GTDB taxonomy): Bacteria > Pseudomonadota > Gammaproteobacteria > Acidiferrobacterales > Sulfurifustaceae. The sequence goes on from CAZVUN010000021.1 coordinate 18,438, forward strand.
GCTTTCGTCCACATTACCCGCCGGCGCTGTTCGCGTACCTCGCGCAGCGCGTCCGCGGCCACGCGCGCGCGTGGGACGCGGGCACCGGCAACGGCCAGGCGGCGCTCGGGCTCGCCGCACACTTCGCGCACGTCGTCGCCACCGACGCCAGTGCTCAGCAGATCGCCAACGCCGTGGCGCACGCGCGCGTGGCGTACCGCGTGGCAGCGGCCGAGGCGCTCGATGCCGCGGCCGCGAGCATCGATCTGGTCACGGCCGCGCAGGCGGCGCACTGGTTCGATCTCGCGCCTTTCTATGCCGAGGCGCGGCGCGTGCTCGCGCCCGGCGGTGTCATCGCCCTCTGGTGTTACGGCCTCACCGAGGTGGCGCCCGAGGTCGATGCGGTCGTGGCGCACTTCTACCACGATGTGGTCGGTCCGTTCTGGCCGGCGCAGCGGCGCTTCATCGATGAACGCTACCGCAGCCTGCCGTTCCCGTTCGCCGAGGAGCCGGCCCCGCCGTTTCACAGCGAGGCGCTATGGCAGCTGGCGGATTTCCTCCGTTACCTGCGCACCTGGTCGGCGACGCAGCGCTACCGCGCGGCGCGCGGCCACGACCCGCTCGCGCCACTCGAGGCCGCGCTGGCGCGGGCCTGGGGCGAGGAGGGAGCGGCGCGATGCGTGCGCTGGCCGATTCACCTGCGGCTCGGGCGGGTCGAGGCGCTCAGGTGAGCCGTGTCTGCTCCACGCCGCAGCGCTCGCAGCGCAGCACGGTCACGAGCTTGCCCTGTTTGACGTCGAACCGGCGCGCGGTCACGACGCGCCACTTATGAAAGCCGCTCTTGCACAGCGTCTTGCCTTCGGCCTTCTTCTGCAGCGACGGCTTCTTGAAGCGGATGACTTCGCCCATGGTCCCTCACCCGACCCGCGGAACAGGACAGATTGAAGCACGCGCCTCGCGCGCCGCGCCAGTTTTGCGGTAGCCTCTCGGCATGGGGCTTGAACAGGCCATTGTGGTCGGGGCGCGCGGCTGGGAGCACGACGACTGGGCGGGCCACTTTTATCCCGCGGACCTGCCGCCGGACTGGCGATTGACGTACTACGCCAACTGGCTGCGCGGGGTGCTGGTGCCGGGGGAGCTGTGGGACGGCGTCGACGGTGCGGTCGTGCGCACCTGGGCCGAGGATTGCGATGAGGCGTTTCGTTTCGTGCTCGAGTTGCCGGCCGCGCTGTCCGTGCCGCACGGCCGTGCCGGCATCGCGCACCGGCTGCTCGAATTCTTTGCGGTGATCGAGCCGATCCGCGCGCGCACCGCCGGTCTGGTGCTGCGGGTGAGCGCCGCGCACGCGCCGCGGCTCGACTGGCTCGATGCGCTGCTGCGCGCGCTCGGTGAACACTTCCCGCTGTGCGTCGAGCTGCCGGGCGCCTGGCGCACGGGCGAGGCGCTCGCCTGCCTCGCGCAGCATCACGCCGCGCTGCTGTGGCATAGCGGCGGCGAGCCGCTGCCCCCGGGCGGCCGGTTCCTGGTGGCGCTGAGCCGCGAGGGGCGGCCGCGCGCACAGCGCACGCTGCTCGAGCAGCTCGCGGCCTGGCCCGGGTCGAGTGCCGCGCTGTTCTTCGACACCCCGGCCAAGGCGGCGGTACAGGCGCGCCAGGCCCGCCAGCTCGCCGAGCTCATGCAGGTCTAGCCGGGGTCCGGGGATTTCGCCATTCGGGACGGGCGCCTGTTCCCTGCGCGCGACAGTTCCTGCTAACCTGCTCGCCCTGCACGGGTTGCGGGTGCAGGGCGCGGGCCGGACGGCCCGCCGCGCAGCGCCAGGATGGCCATGCACGTGCGCAGCGCGCACGCGTTCAACGATGAGGCTTTCGGGGCACGGCACCGGCGTGAGCTTGCAATCCGACAGCAGGCCTTCGGGCGACAGCCGGGCGCGGCAGGCGACCGCGCCGATCATCGAGTTTCTCAGCAAGCACGCGCCGTTCGATCGTATGGCGCGCGCGCACGTCGAGTTCCTCGCCTCGCACCTGACGCTCGGTTTCTACGCCAAGGGCGAGGCCATCATCGAGCCGGGCGGGGCGATCGCCAACACCTTCTACATCATCAAGCAGGGGCGCGTGCGCGGCGAGCCGCCGCGCGGCGGCGCGGCGGCCTGGGAGCTGGTCGCCGGCGAGTGCTTTCCGATCGGCGCGCTCACCGGGCGGCGCGCCTCGAGCACGCTGCACCGCGCGGTGGAAGACACGTTCTGCTACGAGCTGGCGCGCGAGCACTTCGAGGCGCTGCTCGCCCTGAGCCCGGTGTTCCAGGACTTCTGCACGCGCCGCCTGTCGAACCTGCTCGATCTGGCGCTGCGCGCCACGCAGGCGAGTCTCGCGAGCGAAGTGTCGGGCGATGCCGCGCTCAACACCCCGCTCAAGAGCCTGCTGCGCCGGCCGCCCGTGACCTGCGCGCCCGACACCCCGATCCGCGCGGCGCTCGCAATCATGCACCAGCAGCGCATCGGCTCGATCGTGGTGACCGACAGCACGCAACGCCCGCTCGGGGTGTTCACGCTGCACGATCTGCTGTCGCGCGTGGTGGTGTCGGACCAAAGCCTCGATGCGCCGATCGAGCGCGTCATGTCGCCGCGCCCGCACGCCCTGCCGCCCGCGGCCTTCGCCCAGGAGGCGGCCATGCTCATGGCGCACAAGGGCATCGGTCACCTGTGCGTGGTCGAGGACGAGCGGCTGATCGGCGTGGTGTCGGAGCGCGATCTGTTCTCGTTGCAGCGTGTCGGGCTGGTCAACCTGTCGCGCTCCATCACCCACGCCCCCGACCTCGCGGCGCTGGTGCGTCTCGGGCAGGACGTGCACCGCCTGGTCGGCCAGATGCTGGCGCAGGGCGCCTCGGTCGGTCAGCTCACGCAGATCATCACCCTGCTCAACGATCACGTCACGCACCGCATCATCGAGCTCACGCTCGCCGCGCGCGCGGCGCCGCCGTTCGAGTTTGCCTGGCTGTCGTTCGGCAGCGAGGGGCGGCGCGAGCAGACGCTCAAGACCGACCAGGACAACGGCATCGTGTTCGTGCCGCCCCCCGGCATGAACGCCGAGCAGGCGCGCGAGACGCTGCTGCCGATCGCGCGCGAGATCAACGCGGCGCTCGACGCCTGCGGCTATCCGCTGTGCAAGGGCAACATCATGGCGAGCAATCCGCAGTGCTGCCTGTCGCTCGAGGAGTGGCGCACGCGTTTTGCGCGCTGGATCGACCAGGGCAACCCCGAGGACCTGCTCAAGGCCAGCATCTTCTTCGATTTCCGCCCGCTCTACGGCGCCGAGGCGCTGGGTGAGGAATTGCGCCGCTTCGTGCTGGCGCAGACCGCCGCCACACCGCGCTTTCTGCGCCAGCTCGCGCAAAATGCGCTGCGCAACCAGCCGCCGCTCGGTCTGGTGCGCGACTTCGTGGTCGACACCGAGGGCGAGCACGCCAACACCATCGATCTTAAGCTGCGCGGTGCGCTGCCGTTCGTCGACGGCGCGCGCCTGCTGGCGCTTGCCCATCACATCGGCGAGACCAACACCACGGCGCGGCTGCGCGCGGCGGCCAAGGCCGGCGTGGTGCCGATGGAGGAGGTCGCTGCCTGGTGCGATGCCTATGATTTCGTGCAGCTGCTGCGCCTGCGCCGCCACCAGGCGCAGGAGGCGAAGGGCCAGCCGCTCGACAACCGCGTCAACCCCGACAGCCTGAGCGATCTCGACCGGCGCATCCTCAAGGAGGCATTCCGCCAGGCGCGCAAGCTGCAATCGCGCCTGGCGCTCGACTACCAGTTATGAGCCTGCTCGCCCGCCTGTTCGGACCGCACGTGCCGCTCGCCCCGCAGATCGCCGCGCGCCTCGCGGCGTGGCGCGCGCTGCCGCCCGACAGCGAACGCACGCCGCTCGCCGAGGCGAGCTTCGTGGTGGTGGATGTTGAAAGTTCCGGGCTCGATGCGCGCCGCGACCGGCTGCTGGCGATCGGCGCCTGCCGGCTGACGGGGCTGCGCCTGCAGGTCGGCGCCGGGTTCGAGCGCATCCTCTACCAGGAGGAGACCAGCAGCAAGGCCAACATCCTGGTGCACGGCATCGCCCCGGGCGAGCAGGCGGCGGGGCTGCCGCGCGAGCAGGCGCTCATGGATTTTCTCGAGTACGCCGGGCATCACGTGCTCATCGCCTATCATGCGCCCTTCGACCGCACCATGCTCGACCGTGCGATGCGCGCGCACCTCGGCGTGCGCCTGGCGAACCCGTGGATCGATCTTGCCTATCTGGCCCCGGCGCTCTGTCCGCAGGCGCGCCTGGCGCGCGCCAGCCTCGACGACTGGTTCCACTACTTCGATATCCGGGTGCGCGCGCGCCACCGGGCGGTGGACGACGTGCTCGCGACCGGCGAGCTGTTTCTAATTCTTCTACGGCGCGCGCGCGAGCGCGGTCTGGGCACGATCGGCGCGCTGCTGGCGGCGGCGCAGGCGCAGCAGCGCGCGATCTCCGGGGGCGGGGCGGGCGGGGCCTGACCGCGGCAGCACCGCTTGATATAGGTCAATAACGAGCGAGAGACGATACGTGATGATGCAGCATTCTGGGTGGGACGACGGCTGAAGGGACGCATGCGGCTGGGGGTTTTTGATTTTCTCAAAGAAACAGACCAGGAGGAGCACATGCAACTGTCCGAGAAGCATCGCGAGTACTGGCGGCGGAACGTCAAACTGACCGCCATCCTGCTCGTCATCTGGTTCGTGGTGACGTACGTCGTTGGCTACTTCGCCCGCGAGCTCAATCAGATCACGGTGTTCGGTTTCCCTGTCGGCTTCTACATGGGGGCACAGGGCTCGCTGATCATCTACGTGGTCATCATCTTCTACTACGCACGCGCCATGAACAAGCTCGACCAAGAGTTCGACGTGGCGGAGAAGGAGGACTAACATGGCCACGCAAACCCAGGCACAATTCACCCAGGCGCTCAAGAAGTACTACAGCGTCTACACCGGCGGCTTCATCGCCTTCGTCATCGTGCTCGCGATCGCCGAGCAGATCGGCATGCCGAGCCGCTGGATCGGCTACTCGTTCCTGTTCGCGACCATCGCGCTGTACGCCATGATCGGCATCATGTCGCGCACCGCCGACGTGGCCGAGTACTACGTCGCCGGCCGGCGCGTGCCGGCATTCTTCAACGGCATGGCCACCGGCGCCGACTGGATGTCGGCGGCATCGTTCATCGGCATGGCCGGCGGCCTCTACATCCAGGGCTACGACGGGCTCGCGTTCATCATGGGCTGGACCGGCGGCTACGTGCTGGTGGCGCTGTTCCTCGCGCCGTACCTGCGCAAGTTCGGGCAGTTCACGATCCCGGACTTCCTGGGCGAGCGCTACGGCGGCAACATCGTGCGCACCGTCGGCGTATTGGCTGCGATCCTGTGCTCGTTCACCTACGTGGTGGCGCAGATCTACGGTGTCGGCATCATCACCTCGCGCTTCACCGGGCTCGAGTTCGGCATCGGCGTGTTCGTCGGTCTCGGCGGCATCCTGGTGTGCTCGTTCCTGGGCGGCATGCGCGCGGTCACCTGGACGCAGGTGGCGCAGTACATCATCCTGATCGTCGCCTACATGATCCCGGTGGTGTGGCTGAGCGTGAAGAACACCAACTTCCCGATCCCGCAGCTCTCCTACGGCTACGCCCTGCAGAAGGTCACCGAGCGCGAGAAGCAGATCACCAATGATCCCAAGGAGATCGAGGTCCGCAACCTGTTCAAGGAGCGGGCGGCGGCGGCCGACGCCAAGCTGAAGGACCCGGCCGCGGCGTATGCCGCGGAGAAGGCCGCGCTCGAGCAGAAGCTCGCCGATCTCAAGAAGGCCAACGCCCCGGCCGAGCAGATCGCGGCGGCCGAGAAGGCGCTCGCGAGCTTCCCCAAGGACGTGGAGGCAGCCAAGAAGCAGTGGCTGGCCGAAAAGGCGCTTGCGGCGCGCGCCAACCCGCCGCGACCGCACGCGCAGGCCTTCCCGGGCAAGGACGAGAAGGCGCAGCAGACCGCGCGCTGGAACTTCCTGGCGCTCGTCTTCTGCCTGATGGTCGGCACCGCGGCGCTGCCGCACATCCTGATGCGCTACTACACCACGCCGAGCGTGCGCGAGGCGCGTCAGTCGGTCGGCTGGTCGCTGTTCTTCATCTTCCTGCTGTACTTCACGGCGCCGGCACTGGCGGTGCTGGTGAAGTACGACGTCTACCACTTCCTGGTGGGCTCGAGCTTCGCCGAGCTGCCTCGCTGGGTGGCGTCGTGGTCGGCGGTGGACGCGGCCCTGGTGTCGGTCAAGGACTTCAACGGCGACGGCATCGTGCAGCTGGCCGAGATCGTGCTCGGCCAGGACATCATCGTGCTGGCGACCCCGGAGATCGCGGGATTGCCGTACGTGATCTCCGGGCTGGTGGCGGCCGGGGGACTGGCGGCGGCGCTGTCGACCGCCGACGGGTTGCTGCTCACCATCGCCAATGCGCTCTCGCATGACGTCTACTACAAGATGATCAACCCGAGTGCCTCGACCAAGACACGCCTGACGGTGGCCAAGGTGCTGTTGCTGGTGGTGGCGGTGATTGCGGCGACGGTCGCCTCGCAGAAGCCGGCCGACATCCTGTTCCTGGTGTCGGCGGCGTTCTCGCTCGCGGCCGCCGGGTTCTTCCCCGCGCTCACCGTCGGCATCTTCTGGAGGCGGGCGACCAAGTGGGGGGCGATCCTCGGCATGATCGCCGGTGTCGGCATCACCTTCTACTACATGACGCTGACCCAGCCGTGGCTGCGCGAGGTCTTCTACGGCGTCGCGCGCTCGGTGCCGGTCAAGCCCGGGGACCTGTGGCTGGGGATCAGCCCGATCTCGGCCGGCATCTTCGGCGTGCCGCTCGGGTTCCTGGTGATCATCGTCGTGAGCCTGCTCACGCCCGCCCCCAGCCAGAAGGTGCAGGAGTTCATCGAACACGTGCGCTATCCGCACCTGAAGGGCGACATGGATACCCGCGCGACCTGACCGGCGCGCGTCAATAAGCCGCCACGGGGCCCGCGTTTGCGGGCCCCTTTTTTTTGTCCATAATGCCCCGACCCGCCGCAACCGGGGTGGAGGGGGTAACAAGATGTGGCGCATGAGGGTGCTGGGCGTGGTGCTCGTGGCCGTGGCCCTGCCGGCGACGGCGCGCGATGAGCTGGCCGACTCGCGCATCCAGATGGCATTGCTGTGGGGCAAGGTCAACGACTCGCGCGAGCGCTTCTACGAGAAGACCTTCGGTGCCCTGCCGGATGAGATCCTCACGCTCGATCATCTGGCGAAGGACTTCTCCGGTGGCGGTGTGCTGCGCTTCCAGTCCGCCAAGCTCAACGACCTGTGGGTGTACAGCACCTTTGGCCTGACCAATCCGGATGCGGCGCACGCGCAGCACGCGCCGCCGCGTGCCGCCGAGGCGGGCCATGGCTACGAGCTCGTGATCCTCGCCCGGGAGTCCGCCGACTGGCCGCTGTGGCTGCTGCAGTGGGTCACGCTGGCGGAGGTGACCGACGGCATGCGGTTGCGCGAGCGCGTGGAGCGTTACCAGGGCCTCACCATCGAGAACCTCGACATCGGCCGCGGCCGGCCGGTGAGCCTGCTGGTCGCGGAAGCGCGCGCGCCGCTGCCCGCGGGTGTGGGACTGCCGAATGGTTCGATGAAGCTCCTGATCGGCACGGTCATCACCGACGCCGAGGTGCGTTACGCGCTCGAACACGGGCGCGCGGCGCTGCTCGAGCGGCTCGTGCAGCACGGCGTCGGGCAGGTGAGCGAGCTCGGGCGCGCCGCGGTCATTCCCTAGCCGCCGATGCTGACCGTCATCGCGGTCCTCAAGACGCTGATCGAGATTGCCGGGCTCGCGCTGCTCGGGCAGGGCGTGCTGTACCTGCTGGCCGGGCCGGCGCGCGAGCAGAACATCTTCTACCGCGTGCTCAAGACCGTCACCGCACCGGTGTGGAAGGCCGTGCGCCTGCTCGCCCCGCGCGTGATCGTCGACCAGCACATCGGTTATCTGGCGTTCCTGCTGCTGGCGCTCGCCTGGTACCTGCTGCTGGTCACGCAGGCCGCGCAATGCCTCAATGCACTCAGCCACCCGAGCTGTGCGCGCCTGGCGGCGGACTACGTCGCGCGCTGCGAGGCCGGCCAGGGCGAGGCCTGCGAGGTGCTGCGGCGCAATGCGCCGTCGGCCGCGCCCGCACGCTAGCCCTCAGCGCCGCACGCGCAGGTCGGCGACGACGTGGGCGAGGTCGCTGCGGCCGCTGTCGAGGATGAGCTTGCGCGCCATGTGCCGGTCGAAGCGGTCGAGGTGCTCGACGATGCCCTTGACCTTGTCGGCCTCGTGCAGCCAGTGATAGGCCATGCCCAGCTGGTACCAGATGTGACCGTTCATGGGCTTGAGCTGGGCGGCCTGCTCGAAGGCCTGTGCGGCCTCGGCGTGCTGGCGCTGGCTGGCGAGCGCGAGCCCCAGGCCGTACCAGGCGAGGTCGAGCCGGCGGTTGCGGTCGAGCGCCTCGCGAAATGCCGCCGCCGCCTCCGCGGGTTTGTGCAGCTCACCGCAGACGTAGCCCAGGTTGTACCAGGTGTCGGCATTGTCCGCATCGCCGCGCAGGGCCTCGCGCAGCAGCGGCTCGGCCTCGCTGAAGCGCCGGTCCGCGGCCAGCAGGAAGGCGGCGGCGCTTGCGGCGGCCGCGAAATCCGGATTGAATTTGAGCGCCAGGCGATACTCTGCGATGGCGCGCGCATGCCGCTTCAGCAACTGGAACAGGCGGGCACGCGCATAGTGGCGCAGGGCGTCGAGGTTCATGCAGTGGGCAGCGTGGCGTTGACCTGACCCCATTGTGCGGGGCGACGCCGCGCGCGGCAAGGCAAGCGCCGGCAGCGCGCAATCCAGACGAGGAGAGGGTTCATGTCCGAAGAAAAGGTCTACCAGGTTCCGGCGGCGGTCGCAGCGCGCGCCCACATCAACGCGGCCAAGTACCGCCAGATGTACGAGCGCTCGGTCAAGGATCCGGACGGCTTCTGGGCGGAGCAGGCGCGCGAGTTCGTCACCTGGAGCAAGCCATGGACGAAAGTGAGTGACTGGAGCTACGACGCGAAGAACCTGTACATCAAGTGGTTCATCGGCGGCAAGCTGAACGTCGCCTACAACTGCCTCGACCGCCATCTCGCCACGCGCGCGGATCAGGTGGCGCTGCTGTGGGAAGGTGACGATCCCAAGCAGGACAAGCGCATCACCTATCGGCAACTGCATACCGAGGTTTGCAAGTTCGCCAACGTGCTCAAGGGCCGCGGCGTAAAGAAAGGCGACCGCGTGTGCATCTACATGCCGATGATCCCGGAGGCCGCGGTCGCGATGCTCGCCTGCGCGCGCATCGGTGCGGTGCACTCGGTGGTGTTTGGCGGCTTCTCGCCGCATTCGCTCACCGACCGCATCCTCGACTCCGACTGCCGCGTGGTCATCACCGCCGATGAGGGCGTGCGCGGCGGCAAGAAGGTGCCGCTCAAGAAGAACACCGACGAGGCGCTCGCGAAGTGCCCGAATGTGCACACCGTGGTCGTCGTGAGGCATACCGGCGGGGACGTCGCCTGGAAGGCCGGGCGCGACATCGTGTGGCAGGACGAGGTTGCCCGGGCGAGCAGCGAGTGCGCACCCGAGGAGATGGACGCCGAGGATCCGCTGTTCATCCTCTACACCTCGGGCTCCACGGGCAAGCCCAAGGGCGTGCTGCACACCACCGGCGGCTATCTCGTGTTCGCCGCGATGACGCACAGGTACACCTTCGATTACCACGACGGGGACATCTTCTGGTGCACCGCCGACGTTGGCTGGGTCACCGGACACACCTACATCGTCTACGGGCCGCTCGCCAATGGCGCCATCTCGCTCATGTTCGAAGGCGTGCCGAACTACCCCTCCACCTCGCGCTTCTGGGAGGTGATCGACAAGCACCAGGTCAACATCTTCTACACCGCGCCGACCGCGATCCGCGCGCTCATGCGCGAGGGCGACGCCCCGGTCAAGCGGACCTCCCGCAAATCGCTCAAGCTGCTCGGCACGGTCGGCGAGCCGATCAACCCGGAGGCCTGGGAGTGGTACTACCACGTGGTGGGCGAGGCGCGCGTGCCGATCGTAGATACCTGGTGGCAGACCGAGACCGGCGGGCACCTCATCACGCCGCTGCCGGGCGCGACCGCGCTCAAGCCCGGTTCGGCGACCCATCCGTTCTTCGGCGTGGTGCCGGGCATCGTCGATCTCGGCAGCGGCAAGCTGCTCGAAGGCCCCGCCGAGGGCGCGCTCGTCATCCAGCGGCCGTGGCCGGCGCAGATGCGCACGGTGTACGGCGATCACCAGCGCTTCGTCGATACCTATTTCAAGACCTATCCCGGCTACTACTTCACCGGCGATGGCGCGCGCCGCGACCAGGACGGTTACTACTGGATCACGGGGCGCATCGACGACGTGCTCAACGTCTCGGGCCACCGGCTCGGCACCGCCGAGGTCGAGAGCGCGCTGGTGCTGCACCCGGCGGTTGCCGAGGCCGCGGTGGTCGGATTCCCGCACGACATCAAGGGCCAGGGCATCTACTGCTACGTCACGCTCAAGGTCGGTGTGACCCCGAGCGAGGAGCTCAAGAAGGAATTGATCCAGCAGGTGCGCAACGAGATCGGCCCGACCGCGACCCCGGATGTCATCCAGTGGGCCCCGGGCCTGCCCAAGACCCGCTCCGGCAAGATCATGCGCCGCATCCTGCGCAAGATCGCGGCCAACGAGCTCGACAACCTGGGCGACACCACGACGCTGGCCGATCCGGCGGTGGTCGACGACCTGGTCAAGAACCGCGCGCTCAAGTAACGCGCCAGCGCGGCGCGGGCGACTTTTGCCGCAGGCTGTTGGTAGAATGCGCCGCAGCGCGTGGTCCGTGGCCGTCGTCACGGGCCCTGCGCCCGCGCCCAGGATCCGCCGTGACCCAACCCGCCCCTGACATCCTCGTCGACGTCGACAACGTGCATCTGGCGCTCGGCGGGCGCCCGATCCTCAAGGGCATCACGCTCCAGGTCCCGCGCGGCCAGGTGATCGCCATCATGGGCGGCAGCGGCTGCGGCAAGACCACGCTGCTCAATCTCATCGGCGGGCGCCTGCGGCCCAACAGCGGCCGGGTCATCGTCGACGGCCAGTCGGTGCCGGACCTGGACACCGAGGCGCTGTTCGAGTTGAGAAAGCGCATGGCGCTGCTGTTCCAGACCGGCGCGCTGTTCACCGATCTCACGGTGTTCGAGAACGTGGCCTTCCCGATCCGCGAGCACACGCGCCTCGCCGAGTCGCTGCTGCGCACCGTGGTGCTGATGAAGCTCGAGACCGTGGGGCTGCGCGGGGCGCGCGCGCTCATGCCCTCGGAGCTCTCCGGCGGCATGGCGCGGCGCGTGGCGCTCGCGCGCGCGATCGTGCTCGAACCGATGATGATCATGTACGACGAACCGTTCACCGGCCTCGATCCGATCTCCAAGGGCGTGATCGCCAAGCTCATCAAGGAACTCAACCGCTCGCTCGGCATCACCTCGATCGTGGTATCGCACGACGTGGCCGAGACCTGCGCGATCTCGGACTACGCCTACCTGGTCGGCGACGGGCGCATCATGGGCGAGGGCACGCCGGCCGAGGTGCAGCGCTCGGCCTCCGCGCACGTGCGCCAGTTCATGGACGGACTGCCGGACGGACCGGTGCCGTACCAGTACCCGGCGCCCGACTACCTCGAGGACCTGATGGCGGGGACGCGCGCGTGAACGCCGTCGCACAGCTCGGTCGCGTGGTGCTGGCCGCCCTCGAGCGGCTCGGGCGCGCGACCTTGTTCCTGTGGGACACGCTGCGCGCCGGCGTGATCCTGCTGCGGCGCTTCTACCTCGTGGTGCAGCAGGTCTACAAGGTCGGGGTGCTCACGCTGCTCATCATCCTGGTGTCCGGGCTGTTCGTCGGCATGGTGCTCGGGCTGCAGGGCTACAACACGCTGGTGCGCTTCGGTGCCGAGGAGTCGCTCGGGCTGCTGGTGGCGCTGTCGCTGGTGCGCGAGCTCGGGCCGGTGGTGACCGCGCTGCTGTTCGCCGGCCGCGCGGGCTCCGCGCTCACCGCCGAGATCGGCCTGATGAAGGCGACCGAGCAGCTCGCCGGCATGGAGATGATGGCGGTCAATCCGGTGATGCGCGTGATCGCCCCGCGCTTCTTCGCCGGGATCATCGCCATGCCGCTGCTGGCGGCGCTGTTCTCGGCGATCGGCGTGCTCGGCGGCCACCTCGTGGGGGTCGGGCTGCTCGGCGTCGACACCGGTTCGTTCTGGTCGCAGATGCAGGCGGGCGTGGACTTTCGCGAGGACATCATGAACGGCGTGTACAAGAGCATGGTCTTCGGGCTGACCTGCACCTGGATCGCCGTGTTCGAGGGCTACGATGCGGTGCCGACCTCGGAGGGCGTGTCGAGCGCCACCAACCGCACGGTGGTGTATTCTTCGCTCGCCGTACTGGCGCTCGACTTCATCATGACGTCGCTTACCCTGGCAGAGGTCTGAGACATGAATCGCAAGGTACTCGAGATGTGGGTCGGGGTGTTCGTGGCCGCGGGCCTGCTCGCGCTCGCCATGCTCGCCTTCAAGGTCGGCAACCTCGCCACCGCCGACGTCAAGGACGCGTACACGATCAAGGCGCGCTTCGACAACATCGGCGGCCTCAAGGTGAAGTCGCCGGTCACCATGGCCGGGGTGCGCATCGGGCGGGTGAGCGAGATCAGCTTCGACAACGGCCGCTACCAGGCGGTGGTGACCATGAGCATCGACGGCCGCTACCGGAAGATCCCGAGCGACACCAGCGCCTCGATCCTCACCTCCGGGCTGCTCGGCGAGCAGTACGTCGGCCTGGAACCGGGCGGCGCCGATGACTATCTGAAGGACGGCGACAGCGTGCAGCTGACGCAGTCGGCGCTGGTGCTCGAGAAGATGGTGGGGCAGTTCCTGTTCAACCAGGCCTCGCAACCCAACAAGACCAAGTGACCCGGAGGGCCATGATGCGACGCACTGTGCTGTTGGCGCTCACGCTGTGCACCACGGTCGCGACGGCGGCGCTCACGCCGCCGGATCAGATCGTGCGCGAAAACACCGACAAGATCCTGTCGCTCATCAAGGCCAACCGCGCCGTCTACGAGAAGGACTACGGCAAGATGTACGCGATGGTCGAGCAGTACGTGCTGCCGCACTTTGACTTCCGTGCCATGTCACGCCTGGTGCTGGCGCGCGCCTGGCGCGATGCCAGCGACGAGCAGAAGGAACGCTTCACCAAGGAGTTCCGCGACCTGCTGGTGCGCACCTATGCCACGGTGCTGCTCAAGTACAACGACGAGCAGGTCATCTACCTGCCCTTCAAGCCGGTCGCCGAGGACAAGACCCAGGTGGTCAAGGTCGAGGTCAAGCCGAGCGGCGGGGGGCCGAACATTCCGATCCACTACAGCTTCTACCAGCCCAAGCCGGGCGAGGCGTGGAAGGTGTTCGACGTCACGGTCGACGGGGTGAGCCTGGTCACCAACTACCGCGCGACCTACGCCGAGCGCGTGCGCAACGAGGGCCTCGATGCCCTGATCGCGCGCATCGCCCGGGACAACAAGGAAGGCAAGGTCAGCACGCCCGTGCCGGCCGCCAAGGGCAGCGCCGCGAAATGACCGCCCCGGCCGTGCGCGCGCGCACCGACGGTGTGCTCGAGGTGAGCGGCGAGCTGACCTTTGCCACGGTGCCGGCGCTGCTCGCCGCCAACAGCGGGCTGTTCGCCGGCAGCGGTGCGCTCACCGTCGATCTCGCGGGCGTCAGCCGCGCCGACAGCGCCGGGGTCGCGCTGCTCATCGAGTGGCTGCGCCTGGCGCGGCGCGCGGGGCGCGAGCTGCGTTACGTCAACATGCCGCAGCAGACCGCGCAGCTCATTCGTGTCAGCGGCCTCGAGCGCGTGTTCGCCCTCGCCTAGGTGCGCCGCCCGGCCGATCCCCGCGCGCCCTGTGCTATCATGGCCGCGCTTCGCCGATGCCGGCGCGGCGCCGGCGGCGAGCGGCGCCCCCGCCAGTCCCTCTGATCCGAGGCAGCCGTAAGTCGATATGGACAAGCTCATTGTCACCGGCGGTCAGCCGTTGCGCGGTGAAATCCGCATCTCCGGCGCCAAGAACGCCGCCCTGCCCGTGCTCGTGGCCTCGCTGCTCACGAGCGAGCCGCTGCGCGTCGGCAACGTGCCGCACCTGCAGGACATCACCACCACCATGGAGCTGCTCGGACGCATGGGCGTGAAGCTCGTGGTCGACGAGAAGATGGCGGTCGAGGCGCAGGCCGATCAGATCAACTCGGTACGCGCGCCCTACGAGCTGGTCAAGACCATGCGCGCCTCGGTGCTGGTGCTGGGGCCGCTGCTCGCGCGCTTCGGCGAGGCCGAGGTGTCGATGCCGGGCGGCTGCGCCATCGGCTCGCGTCCGGTGAACCTGCACATCAAGGGGCTGCAGGCGATGGGCGCGGAGATCTCGCTCGAAGGCGGCTACATCCGCGCCAAGGCGAAGCGCCTGAAGGGCGCGCGCATCTTCATGGACCTGGTATCGGTGACCGGCACCGAGAACCTGATGATGGCCGCAGCACTCGCCTCCGGCACCACGGTGATCGAGAACGCGGCGCGCGAGCCGGAGGTGGTCGACCTGGCACGCTGCCTGAACAGCATGGGCGCGCGCATCCGCGGCGCCGGGGGCGACGAGATCACGATCGAGGGCGTCGAGCGCCTGCACGGCGCGACCCACGAGGTCATCCCCGACCGCATCGAGAGCGGTACCTATCTCGTGGCCGGCGCCATGACCTCGGGCGACGTGCGCCTGCGCAACGCCCAGCCCGCGCTGCTCACCGCCGTGCTCGAGAAGCTCGCCGAGACCGGTGCCGTGATCGAGACCGGACCGAACTGGGTGCATCTCAAGATGAACGGGCGGCGCGCGCGCGCCGTCAACGTGCGCACCGCGCCGTACCCGGCGTTCCCGACCGACATGCAGGCGCAGTTCATCGCCCTGAACGCGGTTGCCGAGGGCACCGGCACCGTCACCGAGACGATCTTCGAGAACCGCTTCATGCACGTCTACGAGTTGCAGCGCATGGGCGCCAACATCGAGATGGAAGGCAACACCGCGATCGTGCGCGGCGTGCCGGCCCTAGTCGCCGCCCCGGTGATGGCGACCGACCTGCGTGCCTCGGCGTCGCTCGCGCTCGCCGGGCTCGTGGCCGAGGGCGAGACCGTGGTCGATCGCATCTACCACATCGACCGCGGCTACG